>JAQICW010000737.1 GCA_027858355.1 Desulfobacula sp. | reverse complement strand
GAGAGATGCGGAAAAGAAGTTTTTCAGATGCCATTGATCAATATTTTAAAATCGGAAACAACCTGAATCAAAGAGATATTATTGCTGTCAGGAAAACAGTATCCGGACTGTTGAAAATTCTCTATCCCCATGGTGGATTTGATAAGGATGCAGTTGAACGATGTCTGGTTTATGCCCTTGAAAGCCGACGGCGTGTCAAAGAACAGTTGAAAAAAATCGGTGGTATGGAATTTTATGATGTGCATTTCAGTTACATCGATAATGAATCTCTGGAAGAAAAGTTTGTCAGCGTTCTTGAACAAGGCGGTGGATCACTTATCCCTGACGGACCCATGAACCCGGGTACAATGCACACTGTACTTCCGGGAACTTCCGGGCATCTTGGCCTTTACCGTTTGGAACTTCAAGTGACCGCTGGCAACGGCAAATTATCCATCTCAGGTTCAGGAAGCGATACAAAAACAAAAGAGGCGATAAAAATAGCCTATGATTATTTTAAGGCCAATATGTCAAGGGTCAGCTCCCTGTCAAAAGTCAGTGATCATGATTATCACCTTCATATCGTTGAAATGCAAAACACAGGCCCGACAGCTGATATAACTCTGTGCAGTTTCATTACCTTGTGTTCCGGATTGATGGGCAAACCAATTAGAAGCCAGATGATCATCCTGGGAAATATGAGCCTTGGCGGAACAATAGAAAAAGTCTCCAGCCTGGCAGAAACTCTCCAGGTGGGATTTGATGCAGGGGCAAAACGTATCCTGATTCCCATGAGCAGTGTGGGAGATATACCAACAATTCCCGGGGAACTGTTTGCCAAGTTCCAGACAAGCTTCTATTCAGATCCGGTTGATGCAGTGTATAAGGCATTGGGAGTGGAATGATACTCGTTAAAGAAGGACCTGATATTCCGGTTGATGTCATCCAAAAATTAGAGGATGGTAAGCTTATCTTTTTTTGTGGGGCCGGAGTTTCATACCCCGCAGGGCTTCCGAGTTTCGAGGGACTTGTGAAAAAAATATATGAGAAACTCCATATGGACATGGCTCCAGATGAATTTCAGGCATTTGAATCAAGGCATTATGACCGTACCCTGGCCCTATTGGAAAACAGGATTGATTGTTCACTGGTAAGGGAAAAGATTTTTGAAATATTGGAAATAGAGCTCCCTATCAGAAAAAAACTTGATACCCATAAAGCTCTATTATCCCTCTCCAGATTTAAAGACGGTGACTGCCGGTTGGTAACCACCAATTTTGATCGCGGGTTTATTTTGGCAAGTGATGATGATTTGCCTGTGGATAAAGCACCGAAACTGCCTGTTCCCAAAAAACATACCTGGAACAGCCTGGTTCATTTACACGGACTGATTCAGGATAATGACCCTGAAGGTAAAAGGCTTGTTGTGACAAGTGCGGATTTTGGTGCCGCTTACCTAATGGAAAAATGGGCAAGCAGGTTCGTCAGTGAATTGTTTCGAAGGTATCATGTCGTATTTATAGGTTACAGTATTGGAGATACCGTCGTTCGGTATATGATGGATGCGCTTGCAGCTGATAGAAGAAAGGGCGACGAGCAGACAAAAGAAGGCTATGTTTTTGCAGATAGCACAGCCTTGAAAATGAAAGAATCCGCACGCGAATGGAAGGCAAAGAGTGTTAAACCGATTCTGTATAATAAAAAAATAACCATAAATTATTGCACCAAACCCTTAAAGCCTGGGCTGAATTGCATCGGGATGGAGTAGCAGGAAAAGAAGCCATTATTCAAAGAAATAGCACTGTAAGACCGGTAAGGCCCTACGATGAATCTGTGGGGCAAGTCATATGGGCGCTATCAGAACCAACCGGCCACATAGCCAATGTTTTTGCAAAATTGGAACCAGACCCCCCACCCATTGAGTGGCTGGGAAAACTCGATGAATCTAGACTTCTAAATATGGGGTGTTGTCTGAGGAAACCTACCTTCGAGTGAATCATTTTTTTATTGGATAACCTTGAGTTGAATGGTATCTTTCTTTTATGAAAAGAGGAAAAAATGATATAGATAAACGCCTTCAAGATCTTGAAATATCTTTTCAAGAGCTTGAACAAGAATATCTGAAGCCCTTCTTTTCAGGTAAATCTAACGAGGCTGTCCTTTCATCTGTATTCCAAGAAAGGGAGGCATTGAGACCAACAAGTCCTGCTGAGGAAAAAGGGATAGTTTCTCAGTTCCTGTCAACTCCATGTCCGTGTGGAAAAAACTGCCAAAGACTGTTCACTGTCAGCGAAGTTATTGAATCCCGAGAAAACTTCCGCTTGATGTCATGGAGTGAACAACACAGCTTTATCATCGGCAAACTCCAAACTTTCATGCGAGTTTCCAAACAGTCAGTATCCGCGCGTACAACTAAGTTGAGAGAAAGGCAAAAATTTGATTACTTCATTAATGCGGATCGCCCTGTATGTCGCACAGTGTTTTTGTTTTATCATGGAGAATCAATTGATCGGTTGAAACGGCGTCAGAAATATTTGACTGAAATAGGAACACTGCCGCCAAACCCTGGTAATACCGGAAGAATACCAAAACATGCCTGCAAACCTCAAGATAAGGAAAATGCGAAGACATTCATTGAAAACTTTGTCGCCATACATGGTCTTCCAGATCCTGGACGTGATTTGCGGGCAGAAAAGGGGCGTTTAAAGGTGTATTTGCAAGCGCTTATGAACTATATGTTTGTTCATAGAATTTATCAAAAAAGCATGGCTCATTATGACACTAACGCCATCCAACACCGAACATTCAGAAGGATATGGATTGAACACTTCCCCAACATTGTATTTTCGAAACCGAAGAGTGATTTATGTATGACATGTGAGGATAATAAGAAACTCATTAATGCTTCGATAGCTTTTGGTGATGAAGATTACAAGTTGGAATGTCTGACAGTGGCAAAGGAACATCTTCTTGCAGCCAAGAAAGAACGGGACTACTTCCGAGAATCAATCCAGCTATCAAAGGAATCGTACCAGCAGGTGTTGCCCGATGGGAAGTTAAGTGATAACAAAGACTCGGTAATGCACTATTCGTGGGATTTTGCACAACAACTGAACATTCCTTATGAAGATCAACAAGTTGGACCAATCTACTTCAAGTCTCCTCGGACTGCGCAATTGTTTGGCATTTGTTGCGAGGCTCTGCCACAACAGGTCAACTATCTTATTGATGAAGCTGATTTCCCGGGTAAAGGTGCGGATGTCGTCATTTCGTTGCTTGATCATTATTTTGAGTACTATGGCCTGAAGGAAAGTCATGTGTTCTTAACTGCAGATAATTGTGTTGGTCAAAATAAGAACAATGCCGTCATACAATACCTTATGTATCGTGTCATGACGGGACAACACAAATCAATTACACTTTCATTCATGTTAGTTGGACACACAAAATTTTCACCAGATGCCTACTTTGGATTGATAAAAAAGAAATATCGACGTTCGAAAGCATACACTTACGATCATTTGGTGGACGTTATTGATTCATCAACAACTGGAAACTTCAATGTTTGCCAAACATATAGAGGCAAGCAAGGATGTGAAAATTTTCAGTTTCGCAAATGGTCTTCTTGGTTGGGAAAGGTTTTCAAGGAACTTACCGGCATAACGAATTATCAACACTTCCGCGTAGAAGCGGATACTCCTGGAAAAATAAATGTAAAACGTAGCGTTGATGCTGAAGAAGAAACATTCTTCTTGCTGAAAAAAAAGTCATTTCAGTTCGACGAAAGGCCGGAAAAGCCTCCATGTTTTACTTCCAAAGGGCTTTCCGCAGAACGACAGTGGTATCTATACGATAAGATTACATATACCGCTTGAAATGGATAAAGACGCGACTGCACCAAAACCAAAAGTCACAAAACCAAAAGTAAAAAAACAGCGCAAATGAGGTAAAACATAGTATCGTTAGTGTGCTACTTACAACGTTCACCCGAAGCTAGGTTTTCTCAGACAGCACGCCATATACCCGAGCCTTCTTATGATAACAATCGTGGTATCCCAGTCGTTGACAATGGATTTGCCTCAATTCAACCTGCACCCTTATCAAAGGTAACCAGAAACCTTGGTTTTTGGTTAACAAGGCATCTTGACAGCCTTGTTCTACTTCGTTGGGTGATCAAAAAAGGAGGATGTCTTCACCCAGACATGCGAGAATTAATTCGAGATGAATTAAAAAAAACAACTGTAAAGAAAGAATTGAAGACCATCTGGCAATTGTTGAGCAGCGAAATATATACCTGCAATGGTGGTGGTATATTCGACTGGTATGATTTGGAATCAGTCATAAAAACAACTGACTGGAACCCATTTTTTAAACAAAAGTTGTTAAATTTATTTCGACCTAAATTACATTTCAGTTTATCCTGGCAGATCCCCCACAGCCATGATCACATTGAAGAAAAAGCAGATGAGAGAATCATTGACTTGGTTGAAGCCGATATCAAACTTTCAGCTGGAGAATCTATTCATACACTTACGGAAGATTTGAAAAAATTGGGAAACTCTGATCAAATTTTGTCAGATCTTTTGGATGGGCTAACCAGCAGATTAATTGAGTTATGGGATCTTCGTTCGGTTTTAGAGCAGGCGGATGAAAAAAGTGACTTAAGCTATATTCACCTGCCGTCAATAACAGAGCATGAACAGAATCAAGGGTTTGAAGATTGGACCAAGCTGGTTGTTCTTATCAGAGATGCTTTTCAAGTTTCAATTAGAATTGAACCAGCTAAAGCAAAGGCTGTTGTTGAACGATGGAAAACGCTTCGGTATCCAATTTTCAGAAGACTTGTTCTATTCGCTATGGCGGAAAGTGATTTATACACACCTGAGAAGGCACTATCCTATATCCTGGAAGAAAATAATTGGTGGCTATGGTCCGTAGAAACACAGCGGGAAACATTTAGATTATTAAATCATATTGCCCCAGAATTAAAACAAGATTCTATAAACAGACTTTGCCAATTAATAATAGCTGGTATGCCACATGAAATGTTTAAAGAGGATATCTCTGAGGACCGGTTTCAGGAAATCAATAACCATGCACGATGGTTGCTGCTTGTAAAATTACATGAATTTAAGGTGAGTTTACCCTCAGAAGCAAAAAAAGTTCTTTTCGAATTAAGTATCTTTGGACAAGACTTACGAGGAAATGACCATGATGAATTTCCTTTCTTGATGGAATCAGCATCGGGATATAAAACTAATTTTTCAGTTGAACAACTTGGTGCAATGGATGTTAATGAATTGTCAAAACTCCTTCTTACAGAACAGAAAAATCGTGAAGGGTTGTTGGATTTATTCAGAAGTCTTACGCAAAAAGATCGTGAAATAAGTTTTCAGGTAGTGGGATTTTTATCTAAACAGGAGCACTGGCTTGGAGATGTATGGCATTCGATGCTAAATGGCCTTAACGGTATAAAAGAAGACTTATATATTGAATCATGGGAACGCTTATCGAGCCTACTGTTAAACGCTCCTGACAATTTTTTCAAAGAGACAGCTCGGCCAATATCATGGTGGATGCGTGATGTTACCAAAAAAATTGAAATCCAAGATGAAAAAGTATATTGGGATTTGTGGGGTAGATTCATTGATATTGCGGTGAGTCTTGATCCCGGTGAATTTGATGATCCGGTAAGCTTAGCCATCAATGCTCCGGCAGGGCTACTTACTGAATCTTTTTTGGACAGAATTTGGGCGAGAAAACCACAAGCTGGAGATGGATTTGATTTTTTTCTTAAAAAACGCATAAGGGATCTGTGTAAAGGTGGAGAACCGAGCCACCCCTTATGCAGAGTGATATTCGCTTCCAGGTTGCATGTTTTATTTTCCGTTGATGAAAAATGGACTAAAGTCAATCTAATACCCTTTTTCAATTGGGATAAAAGTGATGAGGCCATAAATTTATGGAAGGGATATTTGTGGGCACCCCGTGTAAGCCCGGGCTTGGTGTCGGTGCTGAAAAAAAACCTGATAAAAACATTAATAGGAAAAGATCAGCTCGGAAAATACGCTGATAGAATTTGCCAGCTCTTTACTTTTTACATTTTGATTTATACCGGTAGTTTTACGCAAAAAGAAATACGAGACCTTTTACTGAAAACGGATGCAGATGGAAGGTCAGAAATATTGGATACATTACAACAGCAGGCTTTCGCCGCTTCCAAAGATAGTGGGGCATTTTGGATAAACAGGGCAGAGCCTTGGATTGAATCCTCTTGGCCGAAAGATCTAAAATACATTGATCAAAAAACGTCAAAATCATTCGCTCTTGCCGCTATCGGAGCAGGATCAGAGTTCAAAAGGGCAGTTGAAATAATATTAAAGTATATAAAAGAAATTGATGAGCCAAACAATGTGATTTATAGGTTAAATTCAATGAAAGTGGACGATAAATCCCTTGTAAAAATTTTTCCATCATCTGCCCTTAAATTGATGAATGCAATAATTTCGGATAATTCAAAATGGCCAAACAAGAAGTGGCGAGAGGTTTTAGAACAAATCAGCACTGCTGATGAAAAGCTCATTGAAACAAATATGTATAAGCGTATAGACGAATTTCTCCGTAAAAAAGGTAAATAGTTTTCTTGTGATGCTAAATGAATAGGAGATGTTCCATTGGAAGGACTGACCGTTGTGGTGGTCTGCCATTGAAATGGAGTTTGATAAACCTCCATCAATAATTTTTATTTTGAAATAAAGTATTATTATCCCAATCCAGACTCTCCAGGGGCCTGAATTCTTCAGGATACAAAAATTATTGGAAATAATATTTTGCCCGTGTCATCAATCCAGGTGGATGCAAGTATTACTGTTTTTTTATGCCGTGCCAACCGACACTTGGCAAGCAGCAGAGCCAATATTAGATAATGTTCTTGTGGGTTGTTCAGTTGCACCTGTGGTTGAGTTTTTAAATTTCTACAGTTTCGACTTTCACCCTGGCTGTCCCTTGGCTGTAAAAGCCAAGTTTTTTTGCGGCACCAGCACTTAGATCTATTATTCGATTGCCAGAAAAAGGACCACGATCATTAACTCTAACTATTATGGAGCGATTATTCGCAAGATTTGTGACCTTAACATGAATTGGCAGGGGCAAGTGCTTGTGTGCAGCTGTTGGTTTTCCTGGGTCAAAAGCTTCACCATTAGCTGTCATATGTCCATCTTTTTGACGTAAAGTTTCGTTACCATACCATGAGGCTGTTCCAACTTCTTGATATGTCGCAGCTTTTGCTACAGACATAGGCACATAGCGTTTCCCTTTTACCACATAAGGAGAGTTTTTCACTCTGCCCTGCCTAACAGCTTCCTTTGGAGATAAGCCATCAATACTCTCAATATCAGATGTCATTGGCCATTCCAATGGTGCTGAAATAACATTAAATGTAAATGTGCCAATTTTATATGACATTTTTAATGTCCCAATCCCTAATTTTATAACAAATTTGGCTGTATCATAGGTCGCATTGACAGTGCTCTTTGTGATGTTATACGTCGTATTCAAGGTGGAACAAGAAATTAAAACCGTTCCCCAAAAAGCACAAAAAATTAGTATTTTGAAATTTATCATATGAAAATACATTGTATATAAATCAATAGAATAAGTAAAATTAAGTACCAGAACCTACTTTTTTATACAAGCAAAATACAAAATGCTCATCCCAAAAAGCAAAAATTGAATTATCTAAAATGCCATTAATCAAATTGTGAAAGCTATTCTTCCATATCAAAGTGTATAAAATAAAAAATTGAATTTTTCCGACTCAACAATAATTATCCATGTTCAAAGTTTCCATCCGTCTCAATTTTTTGCAGATACAGAAAATATCCAAAACAAAAATTCCACGAAAAATTAGGCCAGGTGTATGCAAGTAAGTTTGACTCCAGAACGGTTAAATTATCAAGGTATTAATAACCGGCTTTTCGATTTCACTTTACTCGACTTTTAAATACTGGTATGCCTTCACCCTGACAAAGAAATCATGTGAACTCGGGTATCATTCAAATATCATATGAGACTTTGTTGACTGTCAGTTCACGAATGATATCCAATCCGGCAATTAATGTGTTACTTCTATACCCAATACAGGGAGTGTTTAGATGACTAAATTTATGGCAATCAAAATACATTATGATCACAGGCAAAGTTTGCCAACCTATCTAAAATATTCCAAGGTTCCGACAGAAGATGAATACAATGAATACTTAGAATTGTACGATGAAGGTGTGGGTGGACAAGGTTTTCATGAATGTTTGAACTTTGCTATCCCAGAAGAAGGTGATGTAAAAATATATCTTCCTCCCACATGTTTGCCGGCGCAAAAATTTGTAAAAGAGGAATTTGTTATCTTTTCCTTCACGTATAAACAAGATAAAGAACTGCCATCAGCAATATTGGGAGTTCATGCAGGCGTTTCTATTGATAATCTGGAGGGCATATTGCGCTCTGATTACCATATAGATGGAAGTGTTGAAGATTTGTTTTATCATGCATCATCGAATCAAAACTTAACTACTCTACTAACCTCTCCCTTACCATATGATTCTGGGGAGGGGATTTTCACCCCCATTTACAAGTCCTGGGGGTTTGGAAGCCGGTATATAGAGAGTGATCATGCAGAAAGAATCATTCGCTCTGCATATGATAAAGCGACTGAAAAGATTAACACCGAAAATAACGTCGAACGTGTTGTGATTGAAAGAGAAATTGCAATACTGGAAACAATTTTTGAACGATATTTTAGAGGTACACTAAAAAAGAGTGAGAGTACTCCTTCTAATGCAAGCGGGTCCGTAGATAAAGAAATTGGGTACAGAGGGGAGTTGGAGGTATACAACCGAGAAGTAGAGTATGCTAAATGCCTTGGACTTTCTACAGATGCAGTTGAATGGTTATCTCAGGGGGTTCCTACTTCAGTCTATGATATTAAATCGGTTAGAAAAAAAGGGGATAAAATATGTGCTTTATACTTAGAGGTGAAGTCCAGTAAAATGGGCTATGGAGAGAATGTTTATATGTCATCTCGTCAAATAGAATTTTTTAAAAATAATCCTGAAGAAAGCAGTCTCGTTTTTGCAAACTTCAATAACGATGATGTAACTCTAACGTACAAGTCGTTTGATGAAATCAAGGATGAATTTTTATTAACCCCGGTAAAATATAAGCTAAGCCTTAAATAATCAGAATGTAACAAATTACTGCACTCTGACAACGCAAGTTGTTAACAGACCATCCTAAAATTCAAGAAAACAATACATTTTGTTGAGCCGCACTGATCGGTTGTAACTCGAGGATAATTATCCAAAGGTGGAATATTCCGAACCTGGAATAGTTTAGGATACCAAGACAATACATTATTAAAATTTTAATGGTGGCTGCTTTCCCTTAATGCAAGTTGTCATCACTGATAGGCTTAGGACCACAAATTTTATAACTTGAACGAAATTGCTTGTCTTTTGCTTCATCTACTGCGTTGCACCAAAGGCCTAATACGTATAGTATTAAACATTTGATGCGCCTTGTAGATGAAACAAAATCCTGCGCTATTTCTGCTCAATTTATTTCATTTGAGGTCCTTAGCTAAAATTGGAAGAATTTCTTTACAAACAATGAAAAAGTTGATACTCAATTTTTACTATAGTCTCAATTTTCTGATCGGATATCATTCAAATTTATATAGATAGCGGAACCGTATACTTATTTGTTCGCAGTGGTTAATAGATTGCTCGACAGATTAATCTACACAGAGGAGGATGAAATATGGAAATACGTGAAGCAATCCCTGAAGACAATAATGCTTTAAAGGAACTTCAGGCTAAATGTCCTCAAGGAACTGATCTTGTAGCTACTGCTATCAATACTCCTGATTTTTTCTCAAGAGCTAAAGCATATAAAATGTACAAAGTTTATGTTGCAAGTGAGGGAGACCGTATTTTAGGTTCAACAGCTTGTGGTTTTAAAAATGCAATTGTCAACGGAAAAAAGAAACGGATTGCTTATGGTTTTCAAGCTTTTGTAGCACCTGAATATCGCAGAACAGGGTTAGCCAGTCGTCTTCATCAACACAGTGAAGATTATGCGATTCACAAAGGAGCCTCTTTGTTTTATACACTGGTTATTGAAAAAAACACTCCGGCAATGCGATACATTGAAAGTAAAGGCTTTTGTCTACATCGCACTGTTGTAATGCCGGGAATAGCTGTATACAAACAAATGGATACCGCTTCTGAAAAAAATGTAAGGCAGGCTGTACCGGAAGATCTTGGTGCACTGGCAGAATTAGCCAATCAAACATGGCAGAATTTTGAATTGTATGAACCACTTTCTGCTGAGAAAATGTCTTCATTTATAAACCGAACCCCAGGGTATAATCTCAACAATTTTTTGGTTTTGGAGGAGAATGGTAAGATTTTGGCTTTCCTGGGTTACTTGGATTGGGGTGAGGTTATGCAAATTACTGTTGATGCCACAAGTTTAAAAATACGAATGATAGGAACGATGCTTAAATTTATCGGTCTATTCAAATCCATGCCTAAAATGGTGGAACCTGGTGACACATTAAAACAAATCATTATTACACTCACGGGATTTAATAACCCAACTTATTTGGCATTATTGCTAAGATACTTGAATAATCAAATGTTTCAACAAGGTATTAATATTATTTTCAGTGTTTGCGACAGAAACAATGACATGCTTAAAAGCTTGAAAGGATTCATTCGCATTGACACCGCATTAAACCTTTACATTAAAAATTTCCAACAAGATGAATTGAATGCAGACAAACCGGTATTCATTAACGGTGTTGATATGTAAATGGTAACGTACTTCGTCCTCTTTTTGTGAACATTAATGTTGTTTGATGACACTCAAGGATGATTATCCAAAGGTAGAATATTCAAAAGGCTGAATAGTAAAGGATACCAGGACAATACATCACTAAAATTCTGATGAAAAATTCTTAAGATCAGTTGCAAGTATCTTTGAGTTTTCGGATTGGTATAAAAATTGAAGAATGCCCGTCAAATGTATCTCAATTAAGTGGACTGTCGTGCCTCAGATCAAAGGTTTGATGATACTATATCTGGTGGTGTAAAAATTTTAGAAAAAATAATCCATTACAGAGGATAGTGTTGGGGGTTTCTTGAACCTTGATCCACCCAACCCTATTGCCAGTAATCTTCAATTTATATCGATTGTAGGTACTACCATATATGGTATCACACCTTTTTGAAAGCTTCCCATCCCGTTGATGTGTAATCACGAAATTGGTGGGTCCATTTTCGAGTGATAGCCATGATATATCTTAGGCGCATGGCAACTCCCTTCCTCATAGCTAATCGCAGATTCATTTAAACTTTCGATATTCCCTTGCTTTTGTTCGATGAAAGCTCTTCACCGCCGTACACTTCAACATAAGCGATATACGTGGTGCAACCATTATCCAGAATCTCTCAATTTATAGCCGACAGCGGTACTAATTACTGGGCTGCTCGACCAAAATGCTGCCACTGTCTCGTACTGGAATGCCAGTTGCAAGTAGTTTCGATTCCGGTTGAAAAACATATGTTGTTGCCGGTTTTATCTCTTGTAAATAGTTGGTTTCCTTATAATTTTCAAACCGGATGGTGAGTGGATGAAAATCTGCTCGTGGTATATAGAAGCGTACGCATCCATGTTTATTGGTTTTGAAACAACCCAATCCAACAAGATCAACTTCTCCACCGCAAATCGGGTTTCCCTGTTGGTCAAGGACCTTAATCAAGCTTAAACGTCGTGACGGAAGGTATTTAGCAATCAACTGCCTGAATTTACTTGCGCTATTAGGTGCTGGCATGCCTGCCACTTGTTTCAACACATCCTCTTCATAATCTCCATGTTTTTTTGGAGTCTTCCAATTTTCCCCATATTTTAGACGCAAGTATTCTTCGGGTGGATTTGGCACGAGGAAAGTCTCTTTGAGAAAGGATATTTCCTTTAATTCCGTAAACAGACTAACGGGGGTTTTTAGAAAGGGGAATTGGATTATGTAGTCATCAACAACCTTAAAACACTGCCAGTCGATTCTTGTTGAGTACTTAACAAGGGGTATATATGGATTTACACTCAGATGATCTATTCTGGCAAGAAATCCATGATTCCTGAAAGCTACAACAATCTGGTCAAGTGACTTCTCGGTTACACCATGAAATCCGATTACCGAACCCACGTCGATGTCGTCATCCCATGGTAGTAAATCGTTATCTCTAATTGCGCCGAGACAGGTTCCCTGTCGAAGAAAAAAGGTCACGCCGAAATTGTCCAGGATATGTTTTACCTCCTTTAGTGCCTTAATTGCATTATTTCGGTCTATTGGTTCTTCTGATCCAATCCATTTGTCTAACCGTTTGTTATCTTCAGTACTCATGCTGCTATCCATAATCTATAATTTCTCCTTAATTTATTCGGTAAAACGCTGAAGACCGCGGGCGTAAACCTATTGAGTAAAAGCATAATACAATGGCATCGAGAATGATACCACTCAACAATCCTGAGTTTGACAATTATTATCAGCGGTAATTCACCTGATTAATTGCCGGTTTATTGTGTTACCCTTGTATCGGGATTGTTTGCGATCTGTGTTTCATGATGCAATTTAGCAACAGATTCAGAATTTGTGGAATGTTTTATAAATTTGTATTGGCGATTATACTCCACAAGCATGTTACTACTGATCGCAGGGGTCCGGGGAAATATAATTATTCGGTCCTTGCTGACGGTGTTGAAATTATCGGCCCCATGTATTAGAAATTGCGCACCATGCTCTTCAAGGACCTCATTGGTGATAATGTAGGGCGTCTCAACGACCTCAGACACATACCTGATTGATTCCAGTATCTCTTTTCTGAATTTCCATGTCAGCAGTGGTATGTGTCCTTTGTATTTCTCTATGTCCTCGTCGGTTGAAAGCCCAACTACTACCTCCCCATATTTTGCGGCTTTTCTGAGAAGTCTTATATGACCGTGATGTAACAAAGTGGCTGACATATCGACCATTACACGTGTGCTCATTATTTAGTTCCTCGTATGCTGTTGAAATATTAAAACATATTAAAACTTCAATGTGTTTAGAACTGGTTAGCCTGGTCGGCCATACAGTTCCGAAATTGATCAATCCCCCTGAAACAAAGGCTTTTCTGATCGGTCATGATCAATGTAATCTTAAACAAATACTTAGATGAAAGCGGCTTTTAAGCTACCGCTGTGAATACAACACCGTGAACCTGAGGCATCATATGTTTATCTGGTATGATTTCAGAAAAGTCTGCGGAAAAACGATATTTCTGTGCTGGCTTTAAGGCTTAAGGGGGACCGTGGAAAAAAGTTCAGTAAGCCTGAGGGGGGCCTTCATTAAAGCGGTTGGATGCGCAAGACTTAAAGATTTTTCAAATTATTTTGGGAATTGAGCTAATGAAATGAATAATTCTTTTCGTCTTTTAATTTTTCTTCCATATTGTCCTTTTGGTCTTTATGGCAATATAACACCATATTCCGTATTTTTATTTGAGATTCTTTATCTCTACCAGCAAAGAGCCATCTGTGTCAACAAGTTTCAAGATGGTGGATTTCAGCTTGGACTGTTAAATCTTGATTTTTCCTAAGCACTCACCATATTTTACTGTGTCTTCTTTTTTATGAAGTAACGATATATGGAGACAATCGCCACCCAAATATAATTGCTGATACCATGTTCATTGGTCTTCACACCATAAATATTTCATGACCACAACATCTTGGGTTTGGTGAACATAATCCGAAACAGAAGACTACGCTAATTAGTCAGTCCTGAAATATTTTATAATTTTCATTACACAATTTTATTAAAACTCCTGGGTTTTCTAAATATTAGTCAATCACCACATGTTGTGATTGATAGAATTTTTATTAATCACACTGATAATCAATTTTATATTATAGATGTTAATGGGTCGCTTGATCCGGCTCAAGATTAGTCATCAACCTCCGGCAAAGCCGGAGGCTTGAATTGTGAACAGCTCAAAGCGGTCATAAAACTGTGAACCACCTAAAGGTGGTGACTGCATATCTAACGGTTAAAATAATTCCAACTGCTCGTTTCTTTGATCAATGTCATCTTGGCGCTTAATATATTTTCTTACTATACCTTCATCCCGACCGACAGTTGATACAAAATATCCCCTAGCCCAAAAACTTTGCCCTAAAAAATTGCGACGTCTGCCTGCATATGTCCTGGCTATATGTATAGCACTTTTACCTTTTATATAACCCCCATGCCCTGACGGGCACAACAAAGGATGAAAGTAATGAGTGGTGAGTATTGGGTATTGAGGGAAGCTAAATTGACAAGTTGGTTCTCATGACTCATAACTCATAATGCACTACTTTCATATAAAACCTACTACTTGAGATACTGCATATTTTGGTGGAATTGATATCAGCATATGCACGTGATCTCCCATAAGATGCCCTTCC
>JAQICW010000733.1 GCA_027858355.1 Desulfobacula sp. | reverse complement strand
ATTACACGATCAGGTATTACCGATCCAAGGCTTTATGATGTTATTAATGACAAATTATTAAACGAATACAATAGCAAAGGCCTAAACAGTGACCATATCGATGAAATGTCATGGATGTGTAAAGCACTGGCCGCATCAGGATCTGAGAATTATGCACCTACACTTGAAAAAATCATTCAAACAGCAACCAGTGATAAACTTAAAAAATATGCAAAACAGAGCCTTTCTTTAATATCAGAATACGCAGAAAAAAATAAATTGATAAACGATACTACGAATAGTGATCCAAGCCTTTCTCCAGAAATTAACAAATACATCAATATGCTGCGATCAGATAATTTTGCCCTTAAAAGAGATGCGGCAAAATCAATTTGCAGAAATCATTTTTCTGAAAAAAAACTTTTTGATGTAGTTAATGATGAACTGCTGAAGGGATATAAACTGACGTCGTCAATGGATCGAAATTATACAGATACTATGGCCTGGATGTGCAAGGCCCTGGCTTCATCCGGAATGACAGAATATAAGCAGACTTTAACAGAAATAATTGAAAATAGTTCTAGCATGAAATTACAAAAATATGCCAAAGAAAGTCTTGGAAAGCTTTAATATAAAATACTTATGAAAAATTCAGCGGCATTCTTTTCTCTCCCGGTAATCACTGATTTTTCAGCTAAAAAATATGCATACCTTCAATTTGCTGAAGCAGATGACGTAAAGAAAATTCAAACCAAACTTTTTTTACGTCATCTGAAGTTTACAGTGAACAACTCTCCTTTTTATAAGAAACTATACAAAGATAAAAAAATTGATTTAAAACAAATCAAACAGCTTTCAGACATAGAACATCTGCCCCTGACACAAAAAAACGATCTCTTTTCAACAAAAGATTTTTTATGTGTTGACAACAAAGAAATTGTTGATGTCTGTCTGACTTCGGCAACATCAGGATCAATACCGACCATTATCTCCCAGACAACCAACGATCTTTCAAGGCTGGCATATAATGAAGAACTCGCCTTTGCCATGGCAGGGATAAATGACAATGATACGATGCTTATCTGTGCTGCGATAGATCGGTGTTTCATGGCCGGGATTGCATATTTTCTAGGCGGTGTAAAATTAAAAGCAAGGGTATTACGAGGTGGTTCGGGGAGTGCTGCGCAGCACTGGGAATTGATTAAACTTGCAGATGCGACTACTATCGTCGGCGTTCCCTCTTTGATGTATAAAATTGGGCAGCATGCCGTTGAAAATAATGAAACGCCGGCTGTAACCCATATAAAAAAATTGATTGCCATAGGAGAACCCACTAAAGACGAGAATTTAAATCTTCTTCCCATTGCCCGTGAGTTGGAAAAAATGTGGGGCGCTAAGATATTTTCCACCTATGCCTCATCTGAAATCGCGACAACCTTTTGTGAATGTTCAGCCCGAAGAGGTGGACATTTAAGACCGGAATTGAATATTACAGAAATTCTTGATAATGATGAACGCCAGGTTAAAGACGGTGAGAAAGGAGAAGTTGTCGTGACTCCCTTAGGGGTAACAGGAATGCCTTTGATACGGTTTAAAACAGGGGACATCTCATACCTGATTAATGAAAAATGCTTTTGTGGTCGGACCACAAAAAGAATAGCACCCATCATTGGCAGGAAAAACCAGATGTTAAAATACAAAGGGACAACCGTTTTTCCAAATGCAATTCTGGCCTGCCTCGAAGGAGATCGAAGATTTCATAGCGGCTATATTGAAGTCAAAAAAAATGAAGATGGGACTGACCGTATTTTACTTTATGTGGCCCTTTGTGATGAAAACCATGACAAAAACTGGATTAGTGATACTCTAAGAGCTAAAGTCCGGGTTGTCCCCGAGATCAGAATCATTGGCACGGAACAAGCCGATAAAAAAGTGTATCAATTTGATAAAAAACGAAAAAGGATGACTTTTTTTGATTTGCGTTAAAATCATCCTCCTTGTGAAAATATTTTAAGGTAACCAAAATAATGGATAAAAGACCTGTTATTGTTCTTACGGGCAATGATCTGGATTACAAAGATATTGTGGCCATCGGAATTGGGGATAAAAGGGTTGAACTGGATGACAACGCCCTTGAAAAATGCAGAAAATCAAGAGACTTTCTTGAAGAATCCATTAAAAATAAAAAAATTATTTATGGCGTCAACACCTCTTTTGGCCCCATGTGCAATAAGATAATAAATGACAGGGAAATCGAAACACTGCAAGATAATCTTATTATCAGTCATGCAGCAGGTCTTGGGGCACCCATATTGCCCTATATTGCTCTGGGAATTCTTGCCGTCCGTTTAAATACACTTGTAAAAGGCCATTCGGGTGTCAGGGTCAGGCTTCTTGAACTGATAAGGGATATGATTAATAATGACTTGGCTCCCTATATCCCTGAATGCGGAAGTGTCGGTGCATCCGGAGACTTAATCCATCTGGCTCATATGTCTCTGGCTATTATTGGCAGGGGTAACGTTTACTTAAAACGGCAACTTGTAACAGCCACCAAAGCACTTGAACAAACAGGATTAAAACCCATTAAACTCAGCTATAAAGAGGGGCTTGCATTGATGAACGGCACGGCTGCAATGACCGGTATAGCAGCTTTTACATTGTTTGGTGCCAATAAGCTTTTAAACATTGCCTGTGTCAATGCGGCTTTTGCAATTGAAATTTTCGGCGGTATAGACGATGCCTTTGATGAAGATCTGCATCAGGTCAAACCCCATCCCGGTCAAATTGCCGTCGCCAGCCAGATTAAAAAATTGTATGAAGGGACTCAAAATATCACCAAAAGAGAACATATGCATGAGAGGATCAGAAAGCAAAACGGTTGTGATATTCTTGTGTTTGAAACCACTATTAATGTTCAGGATGTTTATTCAATAAGATGTACGCCTCAAATACTGGCACCGGTTAAAGAAGCCCTTGATTATGCAGTTAAAACGATTGAAACCGAAGCCAATTCAACAAATGACAACCCTATTATCATTGCGGAAAAGAAAAAAATTCTACACGGCGGCAACTTCCACGGACAGAGCATAAGTTTTGCCATGGATGTGCTTTGTATTGCCATGTCAACATTATGCAACCTGTCTGAAAGAAGGACGAATAAATTGCTTGATAAAAACCTTAATGAAGGGCTGCCCGAACATCTTATCGCTGGAGAGCCGGGGCTGGCCATGGGATTTATGGGGGCTCAATATCTTGCAACCTCTACTACAGCGGAAAACAGGAATCTTGCAAATCCCATGAGCGTTAACTCCATTTCATGTAATGCAACAAACCAGGATGTCGTCAGCATGGGAACAATAGCAGCAAGAAAAGCATTCAGACTGGTCAGCAATGCTAAACATATCATCACCCTTGAAATCCTTGCCGATTTACAGGCCCTGTCCTTTAAAAATACTGACAAACTTGGATATGGTACAAGAAAAATTTATGAGCTTCTCAATAAAAATTTTGATGTATATGATAATTCAACCATCTTCCATGACAGTCTTGTAAAATTCAGAAAAATCCTTTTTTCCAGCCAATTTTTTGATGATCTATCCATTTATTATAGCAGCAAGTAGCCATTCCAAATGACAGCAACACAACCTAAAATACTTATTGTAATCCCTGTATATAATCATGGAAAAACTGTCCTTAATGTCATAAAACGCTGCAAAAAAATTCATGAAAATGTTCTTGTTATTGATGATGGCAGCACTGATTTAAAAAAAGATCTTTTTAAAGATATCAATGTTCAGGTGATACACCATGATCGCAATTATGGAAAAGGCGCTGCAATCATGTCGGCTGCCAGAGAAGCCGCCAAACAGGGGATGACTCATCTGGTAACAATAGATGCTGATCTTCAGAACAAGCCAGAAGAGTTCTTATTATTCAAAAAAGCCATATATAAAGACCCAAAGACTTTATACATAGGAAAAAGAGATCTTTCTTCTTCCTCCATTCCCGGAGCATCAAAATTTGGAAGAAGTTTTTCCAATTTCTGGTTCAGGGTTCAGACAGGACAATTCACCGCTGATACCCAGTCCGGGTTCAGAGCATATCCATTATTCGTACTTGAGAACCTTGCATTATCTGAAAAACATTATTCTTTTGAAGTTGAAGTGCTGGTTAAGGCTTCCTGGGCCGGTGTTGCAATTAAAGACATTGATGTATCCGTTCATTATCCACCCCCTAAAAAGCGAATCTCCCATTTCAACCTTTTTTGGGATAACCTGAGACTGACAAACTTAAATACAAAGCTTACCCTCAGATCCTTTTTACCGATACCCCATAAAAAAATCATAAAAAACAATACCCCTGCATTTTTAATTTTTAAACCCTTAAAATCCATCCGGCTTTTTCTTGGCCATAATGTTTCCCCATTTCACATTGCCATGTCCGGTTCAATCGGTATTTTCCTGGGAACTTTACCTTTAATTACCGTTCATACCCTTGCTATTTTGATGGTTACGGGATTTTTTAGATTAAACAAACTGGTTGCAATTGGTACAAGCCAGTTCTGCATGCCACCTTTTGTTCCGGCTCTTTGCATTGAGACAGGATATTTTTTAACCCATAACCATACTTTTTTAACGGATATTTCATTTGAAACCATTGGGAAGCAAGGCCTGGATAGATTATTCGAATGGTTCTTAGGATCTTTAATCATCGCACCGGCTTTAAGTTTTCTATCCTTTATCACTATTTTTTTAATAGCCACTGCCATCTCGATTTTGGGTAAAAAATAATGCCAAATAAAAATATAACAGATAAAAACAACATCAAATGGAATAGTAAAAGCATCGGATCAAAATTCGGCCATAATTTTTTCTATTTTATGGTGAAATTCGGGGGCCGAAAACTAGCCTATTTTTTCTTATACTTTATTGTAGCTTATTACTCTCTTTTTTTCCCATCAGTAAGGGGAAAAACAGATCCATACCTTTCAAAAAGATTCCCCAATTCAGGTATCATTAAAAGGATATGCCATAGATACCTGCTGATTCTTCATTTAGGCAAGGTCCTTATAGACAGAGCGATTCTCGGTATATCCGGCCCGGAATCCATCCGGCTTTCTTTTGGTAACCCAAATGATCTAACAAAAATCAAATCTTTGAATACAGGTTTTATTCTACTTATGTCTCATACCGGGTGCTGGCAGGTTGTCATGTCTGCACTTTCCATGCTTAAAAAACCGGTAAATCTTTTGATGCTCAGAAACGATCAGGATATAGACAAACATTATTTTGAACATGGCAATACAAAAAATATATTTAAGATTATTAATCCCGAACAATTTCTTGGCGGTACCATTGAAATGCTAAATGTGCTTAAAAATGATGAAATCCTGTGCATCATGGGAGATAGAGTTTTCGGGAACAAAGAGCTTTGTGTTGAAACTAGTTTTCTTGGCAAAGATGCCCAATTTCCCTTCAGTGCACAGAAAATTGCTTCAATAACGCAAAAGCCTGTTGTCATCCTTTATTCTCACAAATCAGGCCCTGCCAGCTATGGATTGAACATCTCCGATATCATCCATATCCCGGCCAAACTTGGGAAAAAAAAAGAAAAGTACAAACCATATGTACAGGAATTTGTGACCTCTCTGGAATTATTTGTACAAGAATATCCATACCAGTTTTTTAATTTTTATGATATGTGGGAAGCTGACCCAAAAGAATGAATACAAAAAAAACGAATGCCAGTCAGGGCATAGAGGATTAAAGTATATTGAAGGAAAAAGACACTAAAAATATCAGGGTGAGCGTTACAGGAACTGGTTTAGTCAGTGCACTTGGCCTGAACATTGATGAATGTATGAACAATATGTTTGCCAATGTAAGAAACATCTCTTTTCCCAACCGGTTTTTTACAGATCACCCGGTTAAATATCCTGTTTTCCAAATCGCTGATAAATTCAACTCACAAGTTTCTCAAAAGAACCAAGACTTGACATTAACTGCACAATTAGGCTTGGCCGCTGTATACCAGGCCCTGGGAAATGCCGGAATCGACCCGTGCAATCTTAAAAACAAGCGGGTCGGCGTTTGCATGGGCACAACCGTGGGTTGCACATTGAATAATGATCAATTTTACATTGATTACAAAAAAGGCAAGAATCCTGGTATGGACCCTGTAAAACGATTTCTAAACAGTAATCCTGCCGCATCTGTTGTCAAAGAATTTGAGCTGACAGGACCTGCTCAGTCTATTGTCAATGCTTGTGCTTCGGGAACCGATGCCATTGGCATCGGGGCCTCATGGATAGAGGCAGGCCTATGTGATCTTGTTATTGCAGGTGGCACGGATGAGCTTTGTAAGGTAACCTATAATGGATTCATTTCCCTGATGATAACTGACAAAGATCCATGCAAACCATTTGATCAAAAAAGAAACGGCCTAAACCTTGGTGAAGGGGCTGCTGCACTGATTCTTGAACCGGTGCCCAAAAAAGCCTCAGTGTCTTCCCATCACAAATGTTTTGCTTCAGGATATGGTTCGGCGTGTGATGCATATCATCTGACTGCCCCGAAACCCGATGGTCAAGGCCTTAAAAAAGCACTGAGACAAGCGATAAAACAAAGCGGACTGAACAAATCCGACATTGGCTTTATCAATGCCCACGGCACAGGAACAAAAGATAACGACAAAGTTGAAGCTTTGGTTTTATCCAGGGTTCTGCCTGATGTTCCATATTTTTCAACCAAAGGATATACCGGTCATACACTGGGAGCGGCCGGTGCAATAGAAGCCGTATTTACCATACATCACCTTATCAATAGAAAAATCCCGGCAAGTATCGGTTTTTCAAATAAGGATAAAGCTCTGGAAAGTTCACCTGTTAAAAAGGCTCAAAAACTGTCATGCAAGGCTGCAATATCTGAATCTGTTGCGTTTGGTGGCAATAACTCAGCATTAATATTTTCAAAAATATGAATTATTGGAGCAAAAACAAGCTTGTTTTTATAGGCACCGGCATATTTTTCATCATCTGCCTGGTATTCACGTTAGACTTGAGCCTGGATGAAAAAATAACATCAATGCTTCCAAATTCTGACCCCATGGTAAAAGATTTTGATTACATTATTAATAATATCCCGGCCACTGAAACGCTCTATATTGATATCGAAAATCTGACAACCGATCAAAAACTATTTGAACAGATTGCAGACAATTTTTTCAATGAAATAAACACCGCCCCGTATTTTCCCGGTATTGTTTATAAATTCCCCCATGACAGTTTTCTAAATCTTTTAAACCTGGTAAGTGCAAACAGGTTGTCTTTGCTGGACAAATCCGATTTAACCGCAATTGACTCCCAACTGACCCCAAAACTGATTTCTGAACACTTAATCGGGATAAAACGAAAGCTTTTGAGTCCCTCCGGCATGTTTATGGCAGACGCCCTGGTTGAGGACCCGCTTAACATTAATGAGTTGATTCTTTCCAAACTGAATGCATTTAAAAAAGAAACCTTTGGGATCAAAATTGAAGGGTCAAGGTTATACAGCAAAGATGGAACGCATTTACTGATGATGGCTACCCCGAAGGTTTCAGCACTGAATACCAGGGAAAGTGTTAAGATGATTAAATTTCTCAATGATACCAGGGACAAAATAACAAAAGAATATAAAAATAAAGTTCATATCCGATTTTCTGGGAGCCATGCTGCAACCCTTGATAATTCTCAAACCATTCAAAAGGATGTCAAACGTGCTGTATTTGTCTTGAGTGCAGGCATCTTCATCATTGGAATTCTTTTTTTCCGCAAGATGATCCACGTGTTTTTCATTTTTCTTCCAACCCTTGTAAGTCTTGCATTTGCTGCGGCGTTCCTCTCGTTAATCTATCATAATATCTCAGCAATTGCTCTGGGATGCGGAACTATTCTTCTTGGAATCACCGTTGATTTTGGCATTCATATTCTTTTTAATGTCGATCACTCAAAAGTCCTGAATTCTGAATCTGTCATAACACGATTAAAGCTTCCCATTGCAGCCGGTGCCTGTACAACAATAACCGCCTTCAGTTGTCTATTATTTTCTTCGCTTCCGGGTCAGAGGCAGATGGGGATTTTCTCTATAATAGGAATTTTTGGTGCTGCTTTTTTTGCATTATTTCTCTTAAAATATTTTATTCCACCATTTAAAATACACCAAAGACAGCCCATTATATCTTTGGTTGGGATTTGTGACAGGTTAATGAGTTTCAGACAAAACCATATCAACCTCATCATTTTTGCGAGCATGACGCTGGTAACCATCGGTATGTTTGGAATCAAGGATTTTAAATTTGAAGGGGATATTTCTAAACTCAACCATTTGCAACCTGTCACAAAAAGTGATATGGATAATTTTCTTGAAACTTGGGGAGGATTTTCCCCGGCTTTGGTGTTAGTAAAGGCCGGCACCCTGGAAACAGCCTTACAAAAAAATGATATGCTTTTTGAATTGTTAAAAAAGATGCAGAGAAAAGAAATGATTGACCAAGTCGCTTCTTTGTCCGACATTCTTCCATCGTCAAAAAAAAGAGATAACAATTATCAAAATTTTTTATCCATCATGACCGAAGATCGAATAAAAAAGGTTGAACAGATGTTCAGGAACGCATCAAATCAAACCGGGTTTAAAAAAGAGGCCTTCACCCCTTTTTTTGACAGTCTCAAACAAGACAGAGCTGTTTTTTCCATTAAAGATTTTGACAATACAGCACTTAAAAAACTGATCGACTCAAAAGTGGTATTCAAGGACAAAGATGTGCTCATTTTGACCACGTTAAATATAAAAAATAAATCCTTAACACCTGATATCATCAAAACAATAAAATCAGAGATAGACGGATCAATGTTTCTGGACAAAAAATATTTTATAAATAAAATGACCTCCCATGTTTCAAAAGAATTCAAACAGCTTTTCATTTTTGCCGCCATATCAATGATATTGGTGCTTTTCGTTTTCTTTAGAAATATAAAAATTGTTCTGATTATAATCTGCCCTGTTTTCTTAAGTGCCTTTATCACTGCCGGTATATTAGGACTGACAAATATTCCCATTAATCTGATCAGCATGATTTTCATTATTTTTGTCTTTGGTGTTGGAGTGGATTTCAGTATTTTTCTTATGAACCATGAGCTGCGTAAAATTGATAATGAAAGCAATGTCACCGCTGGTGCCGTCATTCTCTGCGCCATGACAACCACTGGCGCTTTCGCCTGTCTGGCACTTGCAAAGCATGCAGCGTTATTTTCTATAGGCATAGCCGGCCTGACCGGAATGATAACAAGCTTGATCCTGGCATTGATGCTCATTCCTTCATTAACGCAAAAATTTATTAACCAGAATGACAAGAGGCGGTTTAATGGATAAAAGTCTATATGATACCATTATTATCGGCTCCGGGATCAGTGGCATGACGGCAGGAATCATGCTTGCAAAGGAAGGCGAGCGGACACTTGTGGTAGAACAGCACAGCATTGCCGGAGGAATGACACAGATCTATTCCAGAAAAGAAAAAATATTTCCCACAGGTGTTCACAGATTAGGGTCTTTAAATCCGGGCCAGCCATTATGGTATTATTTCAGATACCTGGACATTATGGATACGCTTGACCTTGTAAAACTATCCGATGACTGTTTTGAAAGAATTTATTTTCCAACAAATAATTATAAAATACCCACAGGGCATGATAATTTTCAAAACAAATTAATAAAAGACTTCCCGGACCAGGGAAAAAGCATTGCCACATATTTTTCTGATTTAAAACATGTCATATCAAACATTGGTATGTACAATCCAAGTGTAATACCCATTAAAGACCTGTCTTTGCAATATACAGGACCGCTTAAGAAATATCTTGAATCAATTGGAATTTCGGGAAAACTGGAAAGTCTTTTAACAGCTAACAGCCCTTTGTATGGTCTTTCCAGCCAAGAATGCCCTCTTCTGACTCATTTTCTTGTATCGGATTCATATTTGAACTCCAGCTATAGAATTAATGAGATGAACACACCTTTTTCCGATACCCTTGCCGATAGTTTTACATCCAAAGGCGGAAAGGTGATTGTGAATTCCCGTGTTAAAGAACTCGTTATAAAAAATAAAACAGTGACAGGGGTTTTGTTAGACGACAATGAGGTCCTTTTTTCAAAAAAAGTCATTTTCTCCGGGCACCCTGCTTTGATTCTTGATATCTGCCCCCCTGAATTATTCAGGCCTGTCTTTCGAAAGAGGTTAAACCAGAGCAATACACCGGGGATATTTGGTGTGGCCTTAAAGTGGAGAAAAAACACTTGTCCGCTTGAAAAAAATGATGTGTATATTTATGACTCATGGGATGTGAATTATCAGTATGGTCGTGACTATATTCTTGAGGATGATCCCTTGGGAATGGTTTATTTGAGCGCACTGCCGGATCAAGACAATCTAAATTCAGAAAAACCAAATCAAACCAAATTAAATCAAAATTGTTCCGTCACTGCCTTAACCGGAATTAGCAGCAGGGAAACATCTCGTTTGATAAAATATTACAACGAATCAAAAAATGATAAATATAAAACCTCAAAAGATAAAATAACCCAAAAGATATTAAACCACATCAAACAGGTTTACCCGGATAGCCCTGACAATATTGAAGTTGTTGATACCTATTCACCGGTTACATTTCAAAAATATACACTGACAAAAAATGGAAGTGCCTATGGAATTAAAAAAACAGCCCAACACTTTCTTGAAGGGATGTTCCAGCCTGCAACAAAGGTAAAAAACTTGTTTTTAACAGGACAAAGTATTGGGTTTAACGGTATTCATGGTTCTATTGTTTCCAGTGTAAATTTATGTCAGATGCTCTTAGGCAAAAAATATTTAACAAATAAAATCGTACAAATAAAATGAAAAGAGTTGCCATTACAGGAATGGGAATTATTTCTCCCATAGGAAACACAAAAGAGGAAGTATTTAATTCGCTTTTAAATAACCGGTCCGGCATTGAGCCGATTAAATTCTGGGAACACATCAAGGATTTAAAAGTCCATATTGCCGGTCGGTGTAAAGGGTTTGATGCAAAGAGAATTACCCGCAAAGACAGAAGAACAATGGGTTCCATGGCCATTATGGCAGCCTTGTCAGCCCTGGATGCCATTTTTATGTCCGGTATTGATGGAAAAATAATTTCATCTTCCGATACGGGTGTGGCAATGGGTTCAACCACAGGTTCGGGAAACATTATTGAAAAAACTTTTAATGATTTCTTGAAAACAGGTGGGATTTCCATGCTTGAAGGAACCACTTTTATGAAAATCATGAATCATTCCGTTTCTGCCAATGTGGCTGCCATGTTGAAAACAAAAGGACGGGTTATTTCTCCCTGCTGTGCCTGCGCAACAAGCACCCAGGCGATTGGAGAAGGATTTGAAATAATTAAAAACGGATATCAAAAAATTATGATCTGCGGCGGAGCAGACGAACTCCATCACTCCACTGCCGGTGTTTTTCAAGTACTTCATGCCGCATCACAAAATTTTGGAGATTTTCCGTCAAGAACGCCAAGACCATTTGACGCAGATAGAGACGGCCTGGTTGTCAGCGAAGGGGCAGGAACCGTCATTTTAGAAGAGTATGAACATGCAAACAACAGGGGAGCCAAAATTTTCGGAGAAGTTATCGGTTACAACACCTGCTGCGATGGTGAGCATATGACGTCCCCCCGGGCAGAAGGGATGCTCAGATGTATGAAAGGCGCCTTAGATCAGGCAGAATGTACCATCAATGAAATAGACTATATCAATGCCCATGCCACCGGCACAAAACTTGGGGACATTGCTGAGTCCCAGGCAATCGAACAGCTTTGCAGAGACACAATTCCTGTTAGTGCGACCAAAGGATTTACAGGCCATACACTTGCTGCAAGCGGTGTCATGGAGGCAATATTCTGCCTGTTAATGATGGGACATAATGTTATCATACCCACACTTAACCTTGAGAACATTGATCCTGATTGTAAAGGCATTTTTCATGTACAAAAAAAGATAAACACACCTCTTAACAGGGTCATGACAAGCAACTTTGCTTTTGGGGGAATAAACGCGACACTGGTTTTAAAAAAAATGTAGCCTCATTTCAACAATGCCTATCATCTTTATTGACACATTCCGATTCTCAGAATAACGGAGATTCATAGCTATCTTGTAACGCGGCACACAATATCAGAGATTCTGGCAGGCAATATCAGAAATTTAAAATTTTCAAATCATACCCCATCAGGTAATTATATTAATTTGAATCTGGAATGATAGTTTTTATAGTCGTTTAACGTTCGACGCACAGGCAAAAGTATAGTTAGTAACCATGTCCTGTGCAGCCGATTTATGATTTATTTGTACAAAGAGCTTACATATTGATTTGTTGGTTCAGGCAGTAGATCTTGAGGGTGGTCACCACCTAATGTGGCCCATTTACTTTTGCCTGTATATGATGAATTAGCTATTTCTTCTTTTGTGGCTGCATTAAAGATCGCAAGTTGGATCTCAATCCTGTCTGGTTTCCCTGACCATTCAGTTGCTCGTTCTTCCCAGTGAAGTATTTCCGGTTTTACATAATATCCATATTTCTCTTTGTTGATAGCATTGAAACAATCATCACCGTGACAAGAGTCTTCTATATCAACTACCGAAGCAAATTTAGCGAAAGCAGCTTTTACGGCATTTACGGTCATTCTTCCTGAGTTGCGGTATTGTGTGCTCTCATACCAGCCATCTTCAGGGGTAGAGATAAGTACGCCTTGAGACGGGTCAAGTTTAATAGCTATTGGTTTTAATTCATTATGTTTGTAGGCTGTTGCACAACCAGAGAGTAGGATTGCTACAATAAGTATAAATAGTAATTTTAATTTCAAGTATGATCCCTTTTGTTCTTGTGTTAACAGTTTATTATACAATTTCACTAATGCTTCTTTAGGATATCTGAACTACTTGGTCAATAGGTAAAACTTCTCTTTTATGTAAAATCTTAGAAGATTGTTCCGAGAGGCCATCTAAATGAAAAGGCTCCGATAAAATATCTTTGAAAAAATAGCAAACTGTTTAAAGGTCAATTATGATTTTGTTACGTCAAGTTGGAGAGTAACTGTAATCAGAAATTATGAATTATCAGTTCATTTGCCTTGGTTGGTTTTATGCTATAGAACAGAATCAGCATGATCATTTCCTGAAAAGGTTTTGGTTCTCTTAAATATTTAGGACAAATAAGACTCTGGGTCAATCGGAGAAAATCCTGATTTTTGAGAAAGTGCTTTTATCGGGGAAAAGATTCTCTTGTATTTCAATCTAAATCTGTGATAATTCTTTCACAAAACTGCAGCGCTGGTTCAGTCGTTTTTTTATGATGATTAAACTTCTGAAATAACCGGAATAGCCACTTTTCAACAAGTATAAGTCCTTTGTGATTTTTACATTTTAGCAGGAGGCTTTTAAATACGGTTTCAATTGGAAGTCTCGATAAAGGAGAAAGCGTGCCTGAAATAAAAACTGATAATATTCAAATTGCTCTTGTAACAGGGGCCAGTGGAGGGATTGGGAAAGCTATCGTTATAGCGCTTGCCCAAACAGGGCGGTTTGTATATCTTAATTTCAATTCAAACAGGGAAAAAGCCGTAGCCGTTCTTGAAAATATTATCAAAAATGGAGGGAATGGGGCTCTGGTTCAGTTTGACGTAAAAAACAAGGAAGCATCTGAAAAAGCCATTGAAAAAATCATTACGGAAAAAGGCAAGATTGATATTCTGGTGAACAATGCCGGTATCAGAGATGATATGCTAATGGTCTGGATGAAAAAAGAAAATTGGCAAAATGTTCTGGACACCAACCTGACAGGTTTTTTTAATGTAACACGGCTTGTTGTTAAAAATATGCTGCCAAAGCGGTTTGGAAGAATTATCAACATATCTTCAACATCAGGTCAGACAGGGCAGGCAGGACAAGTTAATTATTCTGCTTCAAAGGCCGGTCTCATCGGGGCCACCAAAGCCCTTGCCCGGGAAATTGCAAAAAGGAACATTACCGTGAATGCGGTTGCACCGGGATTTATAGAAACCGAAATGATTGAAGACCTGCCGTTAAAGGAAATCGCCAAAACAATACCGGCGGGAAGACTTGGGAAACCAGAAGAAGTGGCGGCAACCGTTCTTTTCTTGTGTTCAAAAGATGCCGGATATATTACAGGCCAGGTGATTGGTATTAATGGGGGAATTTTGTGATATATACTGGAAAACCTGAACAAATGGACTTGATATTCATCCCTGTTTTTTCTAAATATAGGTTGCCATGAAGAAAAATAGATTGAAATCGGTTGCAATAACCGGGATCGGCATAATCTCATGCTTAGGTAATGATACGGGATCAATCGTATCTGCCATGGAAAAAGGCCGTTCTGGAATTATTTATGACAAGCAAAGAAAAGACCTTGGATTTAAATCTCCTTTGACATCTAAAATAAACGAATTTGCACCAAAAGACTATGGACTTACCAAGAAAGCCTTGAGGACCATGTGCGAGCCGGCCCTTTTTTCCTTTGCGGCAGCAAAGGATGCAGTCAAAGATTCCGGGCTTTCACAAGATTTGATACAAAGTGACAGGTGCGGGATTATCTTTGGCAATGACAGTACGATTAAAGCGAGTGTTGAATCCATTGACATTGCAAAAAAATATAAGGAAACTCATTATATTGGTGCAGGCTATGTCTTTAGAGTGATGAATTCAACTGTCACAATGAACCTCGCCGCCCACTTTAAAACACAGGGTGCAAACTGGACGATCAGTGCAGCATGTGCAAGCGGAGCTCATGTCATTGGCCAGGCATTAATGTTGATCCAAAATGGTATGCAGGATATCATCATTGCAGGGGGCGCCCAGGAAACAAACTGGATGTCAATGGCCAGCTTTGATTCGCTGAATGCGTTTTCATACCGAATAGATGAACCTGAAAAAGCCTCAAGACCTTTTGATAAAGAACGGAACGGTCTTGTCCCGGGAGGAGGTGCAGCTTCCATTATAATAGAAGATCTTGATCATGCCATTTCCCGGGGAGCTGATATTTACTGTATAATAGATGGTTACGGATTCTCATCCGGTGTTGGCAAAAATCTTTCAGAACCAAATGCAAAAGGATCTGGAAAAGCAATGGAAAACGCCCTGAAAAATGCAGATCTTGCGCCTGAAAAGATAGACTATATAAGCGCCCATGCAACATCAACAATTACAGGCGATCTTGCCGAAGCCATTGCCATCAACAAAGTATTTGGCTCGAACACACCTGTTTCATCCACAAAATCCATGACCGGACATGAATGTTGGATGTCAGGAACCAGTGAAGTGATTTATACGATTCTTATGGCTAAAAACGGATTTATTGCCCCGAATATCAATTTTTCAAGCTTGAGTAATGACTGCCCAAAAATTAATGTGATTGCTTCTGCAAGGAAAGCCCGGATAGGCTTTGCTATTTCAAATTCATTCGGCTTTGGGGGTACCAATGCTGCGGTTGTTTTAAATTTTAATAATACCACTGGTTAAAGATGTATCTATCTGATTTATTGGAAACTCGTTTAAACAAAAAGAGCTTAAGATATGCCCATATTCTATTAATGAACTCAATTGCCATTCCACTGATATTCGGGTGGACTATTATTGGAATGGTTCTTTTCCCGATTGCATTTTTCTTTATGAGGTTTGTCCAGGGATACACAACCTCATTTCTTACCCGCAAATGCATTTGGATTTACGGCAGAGTCTGGCAGTTTCTGCTAAGCCCGTTTGTCATTTTTACTCTCCAAAAAATCCATGGGCAACCGTTCAAAAACCCGGGCATTATTGTGGTAAATCACCGGTCATTTTTTGATACCTATTGTATGAATATGATGCCAATTTATGATGTATGCTTTGCCGTGAGAGCCTGGCCGTTTAAAATACCATTATACAGCATCTTTATGAAAATGGCCGGTTATCTGAATATTGAAACCTTTTCCTGGGGGAAAACAATAGAAATTTCAAAAAAGAATATCAAAAATAATAGTTTTATCTTGTTTTTTCCGGAAGGTCACAGAAGCAAAGACAAAGACATGACACATTTTTATTCAGGTGCTTTTAAACTGGCCATTGAAAATAATGTGCCGGTGATACCCATTTGTCTTACCGGGACTCAGATCCTGCTTCCGCCAAATCGATACTATCTGACTCCCGCAAGAATAAAAATGAAAGTCCTTGGCCCGGTTTTTCCGGATCAATTTACAGGAGACATGAAACATGTAGCACTTAAAAAGCATGTAAAGAATCTAATGGAAACTTCAATAAAACAAATGGATAAAGAAAATATATAAAACTCATGAAAAAACCTTATTTCAAAAAAAAGTCTGATGATCCAATGCCTCTAAAAGGGATTGTTAAAAGGCAGATTCGATTTGAAGAAATTGATATGCTTCAGATTGCATGGCATGGACATTATACCAGTTTTTTTGAGGATGCCAGGATACAACTTGAGAACCATTATGGAATAGGATATATGGATTTGTACTCCCGGGGAATTTTAGCCCCAATAAAAACAGTCCATGTCGACTTTATCAATCCTTTAAGATTCATGGAAGAGATTACAATAGAAGGGATTCTTCATTACACTGAAGCCTCCAGGATAAACAGTGAGTATATTATTAGAAACAAAGAAAACAAGGTTGTCGCAACCGGATATGTGGTTCAGATGATGCTGAATACCGATTATGAACTTTTCCTGACCCAGCCTGCCTACTATAAAGATTTCTGTGAAAAATGGATAGTCGGCAAGCTTATATGAACCCTGTCTATATAACCGACGCTTTCGCCATCACTGCCATGGGGGCTGATCTTGAATCTCTTTATAATGGTCTAATGAACAAAAAATCAGGCATCAGCAAGATCACAAGATTTAACAACACCTCCTACCACACAAGTCCTTTTGCAGGAGCGATCAAGGGTCTGGATCATACAAAAAAGACGTCCTTAATTTTTCAGTTATCCGATATGCTGATAGAACAACTTGGCAGGATTGAAAGTGATACTTTTCTGATAACTGCTTCTACAAAAGCCGGCATTGATCTGCTGGGAAAAAACAATACAGACTCCAAAATGCTCCCAAAGAATATTTTATTATCTGATCTAACCGAATATATTGCTTTAAAAATGGGGCTAAATAACAACGGAATAAATATCAATTCAGCATGTGCCTCTTCCACCATTGCTGTTGCAAAAGGTGCGTCCCTCATACAAATGGGAGTTGTCGATTCAATTTTGGTTTGCTGCATGGACACGATTTCGCAATTTGTTTTCTCAGGATTTTCAGTCCTTGGGGCCATGTCTAATGAACCTGCCAGACCCTTTGATAAGAATAGAAAAGGCCTGACGCTTGGAGAAGGGACTGCCGCCATTATGCTAATGAACGAAAAAGTAGCAAAGGCCCAAAGCGTCTCCCCTCTCTGCCGGATTGCAGGCTGGGGGATTGCCAATGACGCAAGCCACCTGACGGCTCCTGCAAGAGATGGTTATGGGTTGAAGCTGGCCATAGGAAAAGCCTGCAAAAAGGCCGATATTCTTACAGAGGACATCCATGCCATCAATACCCATGGAACAGGTACAAAATATAATGATTCAATGGAAATAAATGCTATTCACTCAATGTTTAATCCAAATCAGGTTATCGCCAATTCCATAAAAGGGGCCATCGGCCACACACTTGGCGCTGCCGGCGGTATTGAAATCGCTCTTTGCGCGAAGATGCTCAAAGAAGAGATAATGCCCGGTACTCATGGATTTCTTGATCCGGAAAAAGGCGCTGAAAAAATAATTAGCCCGGATGCCCGGCCCTTAAGAGGGGATTATATTTTAACAACAAATTCAGGTTTTGGTGGTACCAATGCTGCTGTCATTCTAAAAAAAGTGTAAAAAGAAAAGATATGGAAGCATTTATAACCGGAATAGGCTGGGTATCAAAAGAATCCATGGGACATATGGCTCGTATTCAACAATTTAGCCAAAACACCACGTTACCCCAAATTAAAAGGAAAGATATCCTGAGTGACCCTTATAAACCTTTTGGACGGATGGATGCTTTTTCAAAGCTTGGTTTTGCAGCCATTGCCTTTGCCATTGAGGATGCAGGCATAAGAAAAGATGAAGGGAAAAAGGATATCAGTGTGATTGCATCAACGGTTACAGGATGTCTTGAGACAGATATAAACTTTCAGAAAACAATGTCAAGAACATTGCCAAGCCCGGCTGTATTTGCCTATACTCTTGCCTCAAGTTTTTTAGGAGAAGCCGCTATATATTTTGGTCTGGCAGGAGAAAGCTTTGTGATTAATGAAGAAAAATCAAACGGCCTAAAAGGTCTTTTTATGGCACTTGAAATCATAGACACAGGCGCATCCGATATAGTTCTATGTGGCACGTGCAATTCCGATATCAAAGCAATTTTTTCCAGTTCCAACATCGTGAATCCTGGCTCCCTTTTTTTTGTCATACAGAAAAATTGCCCTCATTCCTATGGAACAATAAAATCGACCTCACTGGAAAGCTATTATTATCAAAACAACATTAAAATAACCGGGCTATATGATCTTGCACAAAAATGTACTACCAAAAAAAAAGTGCAAACCGGAAAATATGAACATTACAAGGACTGACAATATGAAAATGCAACTGATATATCCCACCTGGCCAAGACTTGCAAAACAAACAGAATTTCATCTGCCCCCCCATGGACCTGTTGTTTATGCGGCCACACTTCCGGAAGATGTTGAAGTTGATTTTATCGATGAAAACGTCCAAATGCTTGAGTATGACGATAGTGTTGATATCGCAGCACTTTCAGTTATGCTGACATGCCAGCTTCCCCGGGCATTTGAAATTGCCGACCGATATAGGGAAATGGGAATCCCTGTACTGTTTGGCGGTATTGCCGTCATGCTTCATTCTGAAGAAGTTAAACTTCATGCAGATTCGGTATTCCTAGGGGAGGCTGAAGGACGTATGGCTCAGGTTTTCAGTGACTTTACGCAAAACAAAATGAAAAAAGTCTATGATTACATGAATAATTTTCCTGAAATCAGTCTGGTTAACACAGCAAAAAGGGATATTCTAAAAAGGAGTCTGTATAATTACAGGGGCATACAGATGCTTGATCTTGTCCATACGTCCCGGGGGTGCAAATTCAATTGTTTTCCCTGTTGTAACGGATTTCTTGGGGGACGACTATTTAGACCCAGACCTGTTGAAGCTGTTATCAAAGAGATGGAATCCATACCAAACAACCGGCTTTTTATTGTAGATAACTCTCTTGCCCATGATAAGGAATGGCTCATTGAGCTGTTCACAGCCATGAAACCATTAATGAAAAAATGGGTTTCCCATCCTTTGATGGATGATGACCAGGTTCTCAAACTTGCTGCCAAAGCCGGGTGCTGGTATGTCTACCAGGCAGTGTTTGATACGTCAGATGTTATCAAAAATAGAGTTAAAAGACTTCATGATCATGGTATCGGTGTAGAAGGTACCATTCTTTTGGGGACGGATGATCATGATGAAAAGTATATTAAAACCCTTGTGGAGTTTTTAGCAAAAATCAAGCTGGATCTGGCCGAATTCACAATTTTAACACCTTTTCCAAAATCTCCGATCCGAAAAAAATATAAAGATGAAAATCGTATCCTGAGTAACAACTGGATTGATTACACCTGTGACAAGGTCGTTTTCCAACCCAAAAACATGTCTTGCAAAAAATTAGAAGAACTCTATAACTATGCATGGGATACCTTTTATTCCGACGGCGGATATCAGACAAAAATGGGAGAATTATTTTTCAAGGTCATAAAAAAAGAAATTCTTGACGGAACATACAGAAAATATAATCCACGGGAAAAAAGATCGTTCAAAAAGGTTGCGGCCCCATGAGCAGGATATTACTGATTTCTTCAAACACAACTACAGAACCGCTGCCGGTTTATCCTCTGGGAATGGCGCTTATTGCATCTTCATTAGAACAAAATGGCCATGAAGTGAAACAGCTTGATCTGCTTTTAAACCTTAAAAACATATTCTCGTCAATGACCAGTTCCATTTCACAATTTAAGCCTGATTTTATTGGGATCTCCATTCGAAACATAGACAATGTGGATTCACTTTCCCCTTCGAACACAGGGTATCTTGCAGATATTAAACCCCTGGTTGAACATATTCGAAAAATTTCACAAAGTCCTATCATCCTGGGTGGTCCTGCCTTTTCAATCATGCCGGAACAAATATTGGAATTGCTGGATGCAGATTTTGGTATTGTAGGAGAAGGTGAGGTTTCGTTTAATAAGCTCATTGATAATATTTTAAATAATATCAAAACAAAAAAAATTCTATCTCCCCCTGAAACACTCATTAACAATGGACAATTTCTCTCCCCGCTTTATGAAAAAGAGTTGGTGGATTATTACTTTGATCAAAGCGGCATGTTAAATTATCAAACCAAAAGAGGATGCCCGCATGGATGTAATTATTGTTCATATCCTTTAATCGAGGGGAAAGAACTTCGGTACCAGATCCCTAAATTTGTTGTGGCGAACCTGATTCAATTAAAAAAAAAGTTTAATGTTGACACATTGTTTTTTACAGATTCAGTTTTTAATGACCGCCAGGGCTATTATCTTGAGATAGCAGAACAAATGATCAAGGAAAAATGCAATATCAGATGGGCTGCCTATTTCAGGCCTGAAAATATCAAACTATCTGAACTGAAGCTGTTAAAAAATTCTGGCCTTTACGCCATGGAAGTCGGTTCCGATGCGGCTTGTGATGCGACCTTAAAGGGAATAAACAAATCCTTTAATTTTGAAGATATATTTGCCTTTAATGAAAATTGTATTAAGGCAGATATCCCTTGTGCTCACTTTTTCATGTTTGGAGGGCCAAAAGAGACACAGGCAACTGTTCTGGAAGGATTGAAAAATATAGAACGGTTGGAAAAGTGTGCTGTTTTTGTGTTTTCTGGCATCCGGGTCCTACCGCAGACAGGCATACATAAAATTGCAGTTAAGGAAGGGATCATTTCCGATGATAATAACCTTTTAAAACCCTGTTATTATTTTTCTCCGCTTGTCGATAAGAACTGGATGGATATAAAGATTAAAGAGGCTTTCCATAGGAGAAAAGATCGGTTTTTTCCACCGGAAGACGGACAAATGAGGATGAGAGCTTTAAAAATATTCGGTTTTAAGGGATTGTTGTGGGATATGGCTATAAAACTTAAAAAAAAGAACCAAAACAGATACTTTAAAACATGATTCAAAAAAAAATCCTGTTGATACACCCGCTGGGATATAATCCGGCAGATGCCAAAGCAGATATATCCAGAAAGGCAAACATCATGCCGCCTCTAGGGCTTGCCAGCATTGCTGCCTACCTTGAACCATATCAAATCCAATCCCAGATTATTGACTGTTACGCAGCTCCTGAATCAGATGCTTTGATTGTGAAATACCTGGAAAAAGAAAAACCTGGGTTTGTCGGTTTCTCGTGCACGACTTCCAGTTTTCTCGATGGTATAAGGATTTCAAAATATACAAAAGAAATTATCCCTGAAACCAAAATTATTTTCGGAGGCGTTCATGTTTCTGCCTTAAAAGAAAAAATTTTGCAGTCATACCCGGTGATCGATTATATTGTGGCTGGAGAAGGGGAGTACACCCTTTACCAGCTATTAAGGTCAAATGAAACAGACCTTGAAAAAATAAAGAATATTGTTTTCAGAAAAAAAAATGGTGAAATTGTATTCACCGGTTACCGTAAAAAACTGATCGATTTGGATACATTACCCTTTCCTGCGTATGAAAAATTATCAGGTTATCCCTCAAGTTATAAACTTCCCATATTTAATTATCCCAAAGTCCCTAATGCAAGCTGCATATCCAGCAGGGGGTGTCCTTATTCATGCAGTTACTGTGATAGATCAGTTTTCCGAAAAAGTTTCAGATATAATTCAGCCCAATACCTGTACAACCACTTGAAATATCTTAAAGACAAATTTGATATCCGGCATGTCAATTTTTATGATGATCAATTTACGTTTAATCGTCCCAGAGTGGAAGCATTTGCTCAGGCGATGATTAAAAAACCGCTGCAAATGACCTTTAACTGTGCAGCAAGAGCCGAACACCTTGATTTCGAATTGCTAAAACTCATGAAGACCGCAGGTTGCTGGATGATCAGTCTGGGGATTGAGACGGGTGATGAAAATCTTTTAGCACAGCATAGACAGAATCCTGATCTTGAAATGATGAAAGATAAAATTCATATGATCAAAAAGGCCGGAATTAGGGTCAAGGGGTTATTAATGATGGGTCTTCCAGGTGAATCAGAAGAGACTATAAAAAAAAGCAAGGCATATGTTTTTTCTCTTCCCATTGATGATTTCAACCTGGCCAAATTCACTCCCTTTCCGGGTTCACCCGTATATAGCCAAATAAAGGAACAAGGGAAGGAACTAGGAACATTTAATGAAGATTGGGGGAAAATGGACTGCATGCAGTTCCTCTTTATACCCAAAGACCTCACAAAAGAACGAATGGAAGCTCTTTTTATAGATTTTTACAAATCCCATTTCAAACGGGTAAAGGTTCTGATGGGATATGTGGCAATGATCTGGAAATCGCCGGACAGCTGGATGAGATTTATTAAAGACATTACCGGATTTCTAAAATTTGCTTTCACAAATAAACGGATGTGAAAATTTTATAGCAAAGACTGACGGTATCAAAATTGATGAGCAAAAATAAAAAACCGCAAATCTTTCAGAGCCGGGATCTGACATCAGATCTAAAACCTCAATTTAATTTCAGTTGTGAAGAGTTTAAAAATTAATTAGGTAATTCTTTAATAATCGTCATCTTTCCTTTTTTACAATTGGGACAGCATAGAATATCATGGCCTGTCAAGCGTAACATCATTTCAAGAGCAGTCTCTTCTATCTTCTGTGGCAATATTGCATGAGGTGCAATTAGTTTTCGGATAAGCCTGATTGCCTGCTTTTTGTTTCTATGTGATAAAAATCCAAAATAACGGATCTTCATAAAATTATGTGGAAGTACATGAAGCAGGAACCTACGAATAAATTCGTGACCAGACACTGTCATTGTTTTGATCGTATCATTATCTGTTCTGTCTTTATATTCAAAACAGACGTTACCATTCTCAATGGATTTGATCCGGTTGTTTGATATAGCTACCCTGTGGGTGTACCGACCAAGATATTCAAGCACCTGTTCAGGTCCTGCGAATGGCCGCTTGGCATAGATGTTCCATTTTACTTTAAAAAGTGATTGAACAAGCGTATTAAATTCTTTTTTGGATTTATATATTGCGGTTTTACCTGGCAAGAATAGGTCATTGTTCAAATATGCTTTTTCTAAAAGTCCAAGATATCGTTTTTTAAATTCCTTGGCCAGCGACTGAACCCTGAACAGAAAAGACTTTTTTGAAGCAATCCAGCATTTTTTATCAAACGAAAGAGCTCCGCCAGCAACAAGACAATGAATATGAAAATGATCTGTAAGCTTTTGTGACCAAGTATGAAGGATACACATAAATCCAACTTGCCCTTTAACTATCCACTGAGGGTCTCTTGCAAATACCCGTAGCGTCTGATTTACAGCGACAAATAAGTTGTTCAGCATGATTTTTCTGTTGCTCAGTATGATTGGATTAATCTTATGGGGTACAGTAAAAACCATATGAAAATAATTACAGGGCAACAAATCAGCCTTCCGATCATTAAGCCATTTTTCTTTAGTCATGGTCTGGCATTTAGGGCAATGCCTGTCCCTGCATGAGTTATAAGCAATTCGCTCAAAACCGCACTGGTCACACTGTTCGATATGACCACCCAACTGTGCCGTTCGGCAAACCGTTATATGGTTCATAACCTTGAGCTTTTTGTAAGAAAGAATATTCTGTTTTTGATAATCCTTGCCGTAAAGACGAAAAACATCTGCAACTTCACATGAATTCTGTCGAGTAGACATCTATTTCCTCCTATACTTAAACGTATTATTCGTGAGGAAATGACACCCCTCACAGAACCCGCCGTGCGGTTTTCCCGCAACGGGCTCTTCGCTAATATTCACT
>JAQICW010000718.1 GCA_027858355.1 Desulfobacula sp. | reverse complement strand
GTGTATTTTAGAAAATAAAAAAGATAGTTTTTTTCTTGACAGGTAGTTATGTTATAGCTTAAATATAATCACATTGTGCCGGGCAGCATAAATGATTTTTGCTTTAATATTAAAAATTTGATGAGCCCTGAAGTTATGGTATAGATTTTAGTGTAAAAAATATATCACATGTTTAGGTAATATAGAAGGGGAAAAAAATGAGGTATGCAGAGACAGGGTTTAACTTAGAAGTTGATCTAACCCGGGGAAACATTGAGAAGGTAGCATCTGACCCAAGAGACACCGAGCTTTATCTTGGGGGTCTAGGCACTAACGCCAAGATAATGTGGGACAGGGTTCCGCCTGAAGTTGATGCCTTTTCTCCCGAGAACCTGTTAATTTTCAGTGCAGGTCTTTTGTGCGGCACACCAGCCGTCGGTTGTAACCGTACCATTGTTTCCACTATATCACCCCAGACCCAGTTAATGGCATTTTCCATGATGGGGGGATTTTTCGCACCGGAATTAAAGTATGCAGGACTTGATAAAGTGATCTTTCGCGGCAAGTCGCCTGATCTTGTTTATTTATGGATAAACAATGACAAGGTGGAAATCCGGGATGCCTCGCATTTAAAGGGTAAAGGTTCTCTTGAAACTGCAGAAGCGATTCGAAAGGAGCTCAAGGAGCCCAAAGCCCAGGTGGCTGCCATTGGCAAGGCCGGTGAAAACAGAGTTTTTTTTGCATCCATTGAACAGGGAAGATCCAGTGCCAGCCGGGGTGGTATCGGGGCTGTCATGGGAGACAAAGGGGTTAAGGCCATCGTTGTTCGCGGCACAAAGGATATCAATGTTGCAAAGCCGCTGGAATACATGGAGCTTTGCAACGAAGTAATGGAATATATACAATTTCGAAATGAAAATCCAATTCCGGGAGTCATGCCAATATTAGCCGGCCTTGGATCTCCCCAGGAGATGAAAGTCCACGATGAAAAATGGCACACTGAAAATTTCATGTGGGGAAACTCCCGTACCCGCAGAAAAGACTTTTGGAACGATGATGTTGCAAGAGACTGGATGGAAACATTGGACAAAGCAAGGACCCGACTGATCTCCTGCTACAATTGTCCCATGACATGCGGGGCAACAATCTCTATGCCGGGACTGCCAACCTATATGATGAAATGTTTTACAAAGCTCACCTATACCATGGGCGCTTTTTCAGACCTGGATTTTGGCTTAAGAATTGCCCAGAAAGCTACAGAATATGGATTGGACGGATTTTCCGCCCCCCAGGTAATGGCCTTTGCCCTTGAACTGCTTGAAGATGGAATCCTGTCGCCAGATGATTTTCCCAATATGCCCGAAGACAATGAAGGCAGATTCTACTACCTGCTTGACATGATTGTTAACCGGGAAGGCATAGGCGATGTGCTGGCTGAAGGGACATACTGGGCAGCCAAAAAGATTGGAAACGGCGCAGAAAACTATGCCCATAATAATATAAAGAAAATTGAGCAGCTGCCACTCAAATTATCCATGCTGAATCCCATCTATTATCTCATGTATTGTACGGGTGAAAAGATGAACATTACCCAGATTGAAGGGCAGTTCCCCCAGGCTCCGTATCTCAAAAAAGAGCACAGAGAAAAGTTCTGTGAAGACTGGTTCCATGTTCCTGATGAAAAGTTCAAGCAATATTTTATAGACTGGGAACCCCGGGGTGAAAAGTCAATGCCTTTCTACCCCACTGCTGACATGTGTTGTGATATTGTGGACTGGCAGGAGAGAATGCACTACATTGATGACGCTCTTGGCCAGTGTGCCGGATTATCATCCTTTCCTTTAAAGCCCCCATACCATATACACAATTACCCGAAATTTATTTCAGCAGGAGCCGGGATTGATATGGATGAAGACACTCTGTCTAAGGCAGCTAAGCGATACCGAACGTTAGTTCGCGCCATTAATATAAGAAGAGGCATGAGAAGAAAAGATGAAAGGCCGCCTGATGATCATTGGAAAAAAAGGTTTCCTGAACTTGAAAAAGAACTCTTAGATACCTATTACAAATTCAAGGGATGGAATAATGACGGTATTCCGACGAAAGAATCTTTACATGAACAGGGCCTGGATTACGTGGCAGATGAATTCATAAAAAAAGGTATCCTGACAGAGGGTGAAAACGAATCTGGTGAAAAGACATCAGCCGAACAAGAGACCAATTAGAGTGGAGGGCATAAACCTTGACTGTTAATACAACTGATAAGAAAAAGAAAACAATAAGAACAATAAGAATTGATGTTGACAAATGCAATGGTTGCAGGGCATGTGAGATGATCTGCTCCGCCTTTCACGCTACACCAAAGTACAGCAGCAATAATCCTGCCAGATCCCGTATCAGGATCATTCGTGAACCTTTAAGGGATCTATATGTTCCTGTTTATGCAGGAGAATATACTGTTGCCGAATGTGCCGGCAGAGACAAATACACGATTGACGGGAAAGAATATGATGAGTGTGCCTTTTGCAGAGCTTCCTGTCCATCCAGGGACGAGTTCAAAGAACCTGATTCCGGTCTGCCTCTCAAATGCGATATGTGTGAAGGCGAAGAAGAGCCATTGTGTGTAAAGTGGTGCATGCATGATGCATTGATTCTGGAAGAAAGGGAAGAGGACGTCCCGGAAGATCAGGAAGAGGTGGAGCAGGAAGACCTTGAGATCGGTTTGGAATCATTGGCAGACAAACATGGATTGCAGGCGATAATGGATACCCTATCCCGAATGTCTAAGAAGGACTGAAGCAATGGAAACTATAGCCCCCTTCATAGAAGTAATAGATGAGATAAAAGCGGCTGGTGGAGAAATCTTTAAGATGTGCGTTCAATGCGGCCTGTGCGATGCCGTTTGTCCGTGGAACAAGGTTAGACCCTTTAGCATGCGCAAGCTGATCCGGGAGGCTGCTTTTGGTTTAACCGAGATAGAAGGCGAAGATATATGGCGTTGTACAACCTGTGGTGCTTGTCCTGCGCAGTGCCCAAGGGGTGTTAAGCAGATAGATATCAGCGTTGCTCTGCGAAGGGTGGCGACAGAGTATGAAGTTTTTCCTGCTTCTGTCAAATCTGCCCGTACGGCTCGATCAAGCCTCATCTCTGAAGGCAACCCCTTGCAGGGAGACCGGAAAAAGCGGGCTGACTGGGCAAAAGATCTGTCCGTGAAAACGTACACAGAGGGGATGGAAGCCTTGTATTTTGTTGGCTGCTATCTTTCCTATGATCCAAGAATGAAAAAAGTCGCCACAGCCACAGCCAATATCCTTAAAAAAGCAGGAGTAGAATTTGGGATACTGGGTGATAAGGAAAGTTGCTGTGGCGAAAGCATCAGTAAGACAGGCAGCGAGGAAGTATTCAAAAACCTGGCAAAACAAAACATAAAGACGTTTATCGACAATGGCGTAAAGAAAGTTATTGTTTCTTCTCCCCATTGCTACCATACCTTTAAAAATGAATATCCCGAATTTATGGTAAATTTTGAGGTTATTCATATGTCCCAGTATATATTGGAACTGATCAATGAGGGAAGGCTTGAGCTCAAAGGGGAGTTTCCTAAAAAAGTGACCTATCATGATCCCTGTTACCTGGGCCGGCATAATAATGTATATGATGAACCCCGTGACCTTTTAAAGAAGGTAGCCGGTTTGGAACTGGTTGAGATGGAAAATTCCCGCAAAAACAGCCTTTGCTGTGGCGGCGGCGGCGGCAGGATCTGGATGGACACACCCCAGGAGGAAAGATTCTCCGATATCCGGCTGAGACAGGCTGAGGAGACAGGGGCGCAAGTATTGGCAACATCCTGTCCATACTGCATCACCAACTTTGAAGAAAGCCGCCTTAACCTTGAGTATGAAAATGTCTTAGAGGTTAAAGACATCACTGAAATTATCAGTGATATGATTTTATGATGAGGAGAAGAGAAAGTGGGAAATGACGTATTGCCAAAAGAAGTAATTCAGCAAGTTTCTGATAGTCCTGTTTCTGACAGTCTTATTTCTAAACGGCTGGAAGACAAAAATTTTGGAGACGTAATGGTTGTTGGCGGAGGGGTCAGCGGTATTCAAGCCACTCTTGATCTTGCCACGGCGGGTTTCAAGGTTTATCTGGTTGAGAAAGAACCGAGCATTGGCGGCCATATGGCCCAGCTTGACAAGACCTTTCCCACCAATGACTGCTCGATGTGAATTCTCTCTCCTAAACTGGTCGAGGTCGGCCGGCATCCAAACATAGAGATTCTGACATTAACTGAAGTTGAATCTATAGAAGGCAAACAAGGTGACTTTACAGCAACCCTTAAAACGAGACCCCGATATATTATAGAGGAAAAATGCACGGGATGTACAACCTGTGTGCAATACTGCCCGGTTCAATATCCTGATCCCTTTAACCAGGAAATATCAGATAATAAGGCGATTCATGTATACTTCTCCCAGGCAATTCCTCTTGTTTCATATATTGATGACAGCTGCCTTAGACTGAAAGACAAAAAATGTGATATCTGTTCAGGTGTATGTAAGACAGGGGCCATAGATTTCAGACAGACGGCAAAGAAGACAGAAATCAATATCGGCGCGATTATTTTATCTTCCGGCATTACTCCGTTTGATCCTTCAGTGAAAGAGGAATATGGTTACCCACAGATGGAAAATGTCCTTACCAGTATGGATTATGAACGGCTCTTATCCTCAACAGGTCCTTACGAAGGAGAAATTCGGCGAACTTCTGACAAGGTGCATCCCAAAAAGATAGCCTGGATTCAATGTGTCGGCTCAAGAAGGGTCACCGAAGGGGATAACAGTTATTGCTCAGGCGTGTGCTGCACCTATACCCAGAAACAGGTGATTTTGACAAAGCACCATTATGAAGATGTTGAATGTACCATATTCCATAATGATATTCGCTCCTTTGGCAAGGATTTTGAGCGATACTTTCAAAGAGCAGAACAACTGCCCGGAGTTGAATTTATCAGAAGCTATGCCTCCATTGAAAAAGAAATCCCTGAAACCAAGAATGTGGTTGTCAGATATGCAACGGCCAGCGATGGTGTCAAAAGAGAAGAATTCGATATGGTGGTATTATCCGTTGGATTGAATCCGCCCAAGGCATACAAAGAAATTTCTGAAAAATTTGGAAGTGATCTGAATTCACACGGATTCAATAAATCAGATTCTTCCAATCCAGTCAAAACCAATAGACCTGGAATTTTTGTCTCCGGCGCATTCCTGGGCCCCACGGATGTCCCTGAATCCGTCTTTACCGCCAGCGGAGCCGGCACCCAGGTTGGTGAACTGCTTGATTACAGAAGGCGCAAGCTGGCCAAGGAAACA
>JAQICW010000649.1 GCA_027858355.1 Desulfobacula sp. | reverse complement strand
GCCTTTAATAATGGTTCAGGAAAACCGCCAAATTTTAATAATACTTTAAAATCTTCTTTACCGGGGTCAGGATTCAGCTCTGTAAGAGAAAATGGATGCAAACGGTAATAATGATATCTTCCCTGCAGGGAGTCTCCTCCTTTCCTATAATAATCCAGTCTTGCCGAGCCTGTAATAATAAATGATATCTCAGATTTGTTTGTATCGTAAAAACCTTTTACAAGGTTTCGCCACCTGGCATGTTTATGGATTTCATCAAGAACAAGGTTTTTTTCATTTGATGGCAATTCTCCTTTTAACAATGAGGCTCTTATTGAAATATCGTCCCAGTTCAGGTATGCGGGATGGCTTTCAATTGGTTTTGGTAAAAACGTCAGGGCAAAGGTGGTCTTTCCCACCTGTCTCGGACCACCAATAAAAACCATTCTGGTTTTAAGATCATTTGCAACCGGTATTTTAATATATCTCTGTCTGAATTCTGTCATAGTATAATAGACTTAACACGATTTTGATCATGAGTAAAGTAGAGTGCATACTATTTTTAAAGGAAACCAATAAATAAGCTTTAAGTCAGTCAACAGACTCTGTTTTATCAAGGCGATAGCGCATGGATCTTAAGCTCAAATTCAAATAATCGGCAGCTTTGCTTTTATTACCAGCTGCAAGTTCAATTGCTTTTTTAAGATAGCCCTGCTCAATGGTTGACAAAATTTCGTCCAGATCCACACCCTGCTCAACATCGACTAGATCAAAGCGTCGTCCTTTTATGCCCTCAACCCATCTTCTTCTCTTATGCATTGAGATTGTCAGACTTTCAGGTAAAATAATTTTTGTGGAAGAAAGGGCTACACTCCGCTCAATTAAATTTTCAAGTTCCCTGACATTGCCGGGAAAACTATATTTAGTTAAAAAATCAATGGCATAGGAAGACAATTTTACAAAATCTTTCCCCATTTTTTTTGCATATTTTTCAGCAAAATGCTTTGAAAGGATCTCCACATCTCCTTTTCTATCCCTTAATGGCGGAACCTTAATCGGGATAACGTTGAGCCTGAAAAACAGATCCTCCCTGAAATTTCCATCTATGACTTCCTGGTCAAGTTTCTTATTAGTGGCAGATATAATCCTGGTATCTACTTTAATTTCTTTTGTCCCGCCAACGGGTTTCACAAAAGTCTCCTGAACTGCCCGCAGCAATTTAACCTGAAGAAAGGTGGATAATTCTCCTATTTCATCCAGAAAAATAGTCCCTTGATTGGATGCCTCAAAAAGCCCTTTTTTATCACTGATTGCCCCGGTAAAAGATCCTTTGACATGCCCGAAGAATTCACTCTCCATTAATGTATCCGGGATACCGCCGCAATTGACAACCACAAAAGGTTTATCCTTTCTGTCGGAATTTTCATGAATGGCTCGAGCAATCAACTCCTTTCCAGTCCCACTTTCCCCGGAAATCAAAACATTGGTTTTTGTTGAGCTGATCTGCTCGATGGTCTTATAAATGGCCTGCATTCCAGGACTTTTTCCGATAATCCGGTTACAATACATATTGTCATGAAGCTCTGTCGATGTCTGCTCTTTTTCCTGATCAAGGGTCTTTAATTCAAGGGCTCTTTGTATGCTCTGCTTGAGTTCATTATTATCAAAGGGTTTGGGAACAAAATCATAGGCCCCTTCGTTCATGGCCTCCACTGCAATTTCCGTTGTGGAATATGCTGAAATCATGATAACAACTATATCAGGATTTTTCTTTTTAGCTTCTCTTAAAACTTCAAGCCCAGTGATATCACCCAGACGAATATCAGTCAGAATAAGATCATAATTGTTCTTTTGAATCATTTTCAGTGCCTGACTGCCATTTTTCGCATCTGACACCTTATACCCCTGTTTAGACAAGAAAACTCCATGAAACTCGCGCATACTTATTTCATCATCTACCACAAGGATACTTTGTTTATTTGTCATTTAAATAAACAACCTTTCCATTTACCATGGTTAAAAATGGCCGACCCTTGACCTTAATCCCTGAAAAAGGTGAATTTTTACTTCTGGATTTAAATGATTCAGGATCAATTTCATAGGGCACATCCGAATCGATAATGGTCAAGTCTGCTATATTTCCTGGTTTGATATCGTTGTTGATTCCAATAATTTTTGCCGGATTCTTTGCCATTTTAATAATAAGTTCTTCCATGGTTAAAAACCTGTCGTGGACAAGTTTTAAAGACAGGGACAAAGATGTCTCCAACCCGATAATGCCAAAAGCTGCCATATCAAATTCCACATCCTTTTCCACCACACTGTGAGGCGCATGATCCGATGCAATCACATCAATTGTCCCATCTGAAAGGCCTTGAATAACAGCCTGCCTGTCTTCTTCGGATCGCAGCGGAGGATTCATTTTAAAGTTTGTATCATAGTCTTTCACATCTGCATCGGTTAATGTGAAATAGTGCGGTGCTGTCTCACAGGTGACGTTCACACCTCTTTTTTTTGCCTGGCGGATCGCTTCCACTGACTCTTTAGTACTGACATGGCAGAAATGTACCCATGCCCCTGTGAGTTCTGAAAGTGCAATGTCTCTTACAACCATAACACTCTCGGCCGCATTAGGGATTCCTTTTATCCCCCAGAATGTAGCAAAAGGGCCTTCGTTCATGGACCCGCCATCAACGAGGCTTAACTCTTCAGCATGGACAAAGATGGAGATATTAAGGCCTTTGCAATATTCCAATGCCCGCCGCATCATGTTTGGATTTTCAAGTGGTCTCCCATCATCCGTTACAGCAACGATCCCTGCCTGTTTCATATCATATATTTCAGCAAGGGCGTTTCCCAGTGACCCCTGGGTTATTGCCCCGGCTGGATATACTTTTGAAAGACCCAATTCCTTTGACCGATTGATAATAAACTTTGTCACCTGACTATTGTCGTTCACCGGGTTTGTGTTGGGCATGGAACAAACCGCAGTAAAACCGCCTCTGGCTGCAGCAAAAAGCCCTGTTTCAATGGTTTCCTTATATTCATGTCCAGGTTCTCTTAAATGGACATGAATATCAATTAACCCGGGCACAACAATCATGCCTCTGGCATCAATTGTTTCAATATCCGTCCTGGTTTCACTATCTTCCGGATCAACAATGGCTTCAATAAGATGATCTTTAATGATTATATCTTTTTTTTCATCAATATTTCCCGGGTCAAGAAGGTGCGCTCCTTTAATCCAAATCCTCATTTCTGCCTCCTCCTGCCACCAGATAAAACAAAGCCATGCGCAAAGCAACGCCATTGGTCACCTGCTCAAGAATCAAAGAACACTCAGAATCTGCAACTTCACTTGATATTTCAACTCCCCGATTCATGGGCCCGGGATGCATGACAACAACATCTTTTTTAGCCAGATTCAACCGAGCCTTGTTCAATCCAAAAAGCATTACATATTCCCTTTCTGTGGGGAAAAGTATATTACCCTGCCGTTCTTTCTGAATTCTAAGCATCATTATGACATCAGCCCCTTCAATACAGGTCTCCATATTGGGTGAAATAGTACACCCTAAGTTTTCTATTCCCATGGGAATCATGGTCCCGGGTGCACAAATAAAAACATTGGCTCCCATTTTGGAAAATCCTGTAATATCAGATCGTGCCACCCTGGAGTGGGCAATATCGCCTATAATGGAAATCTTCAGCCCTTTAATTTTCCCTTTTTTTTCCCTGACACTCATCATATCCAAAAGTGCCTGGGAGGGATGGGCATGAATACCATCCCCTGCATTAATAACCGAAGCTTTTACACGTTTTGCAATTAAGTGGGCAGCCCCTGATGATGGATGCCGCAAAACAATGACATCCGGTTTCATGGCTTCCAGGTTCCTGGCAGTATCAATAAGGGTTTCTCCTTTCACAATACTTGAAGAACTCTTTGAAATGGAAAGGCTGTCTGCAGAAAGTCTTTTAGCTGCAGTATCAAAAGAAAGTTTTGTTCTTGTTGAGGGTTCCTGGAAAAAAAGCACGATGGTCTTACCCCTTAAGGTAGGTACTTTTTTTACAGGCCGTTCTGAAATTTCCTTCATGCCCTGGGCTGTATCAAGGATCATTGAAATTTCATGGGGTTCCAGAGATTTAATATCAAGAATATCTTTTTTAATAAACCGCATTATTCCTGCCTTATCTTAATATATCACCAATTCTTTTCCATCTGACACTATTCCATATGGGAACAAACTGGTCTTTATTCCAAGACCAGTAAATAATAAAGGCTTCACCCCTGACAGCTTTAAGATCAACAAACCCCCAGAATCTGCTGTCATGGCTGTTATCCCTGTTATCACCCATGACAAACAACTTATTTTCCGGAACTTTGATTTTTCTTAAATTGTCCCTTGTACTAAATTTTCCAGGGATTATGTCTTGGGTTTTATGAACAGCATAGGTCTCCCCTTCAACCATCTTATTATTTACATATAATTTTTTATCAATGATTTCTAAAGTGTCTCCTCCTGTGGCAATCACCCGTTTGATAAAATCCTTTGAAGGATCTTCCGGATACTTGAAGACAACAATATCACCTTTTTGTGGCTCTTTCACGGGAATAAAGGTTTTTCCATCTGTAAAAGGAATTTTTATGCCATATATAAATTTATTAACCAGAATCTGGTCTCCGATTTGAAGCGTTTCCAGCATTGAACCAGATGGAATTTTAAATGCTTGAATAATGAATGTCCTGATAAACATGGCAATAATAATGGCGATAATGATTGCCTCTGTATTTTCCCGCAAAGAACTCTTGGGTTTCTTTTCTGTCATTTTTTTTCCTTATAGATTAATCTAGTAGAACATGTGCTGAGGGTGACTTAAAAAAAACTTTGCTTTTAGTATTGATTTCTTTAAAATATCAGCTATTTTTCGAGCCTTTACCATACTGGATAAAGGGACTGTTGGAATTTTTTTGCCTTTGATCATGATGGAACCGCTTTTCAGTTCAGCATAACTGACCTGGCCATAGGATCTTGAAATACCTTCTGGATACTCATATCCATAATCAACGATCTGGGTAAACAATTCGCTATCGGAAACGGATGTAAACTTGAGTATTTCCTCATTTAAAATGGGAATCGGGATACCAAAACCCACGGACAGCGAGCATCCATAACCCCGGATACTTTGTCCCACAAGCCATTCAGGAGACATTTCTTTTAAATCTCCCATCACAGAAAGGGTACCTGCCGGTGCAACAGGCACACCGTTTAATCCTCTTTCAACCTGGCTTTTATGCTGGGTGCCGGTCCAGGTTACATACCCTTGTGCACCGCCTAAAAATATCCTTGTTCCCACACCAATAGTTTTTAAATAAGGATCATTTAACAGAGGACTGAGCACACCTGATGTTGAATAATTGGCATTGCCCATGCCTGGTTTTAATGTTCCCATATAAGTATATTTTATTTTATCGGATTTATTAATGGCACAATTATAATTTTGATAAGCATTTCGAGGATTACACAACATGGCATTGGGCAATTCTTTTAATGTGGCAAGCTTTTCTATTTCCCTGTTGGGATAACAGTCAGTACCATAACTTTGGGCCCTTATATGAACTTGTTTCCCTGCAACCAGGTCCTGGATCACATGACCTCCGCCATAATTAAATTCACCGGGATGGCGCTTGTTTAACGGGTCATCTTCACAGGTCTGGGTTGCGCCCAGATAGCAATCCACAGCTGCCACGCCTGAATATGCCTCGACATTGTTGAGCCAGGTTTTCGTTGTCCTGACCAGGGGTCTGGACTGGCCGATATTAATAAAAGCTCCTGAGGAACACATGGGGGCAAAGGTTCCCGTTGTCACCACATCAATTTTTTTTGCCGCTTCAACTATTCCTTCTTTTCTCGCAATATCGACAATTTCTTCTGCAGTAACAACCACAGCCTGGCCATTGGCAATTTTTTTATTTATCTGTTCAATGGTTTTATTAACTTTATGCTCTTTCATAACAAACCTTTAATTACATTTGCTTCACAAAATCTATTTTTGATGTAATGTTATTTTTAATCCATGAATCATCCCACCATTCCACAGGATTCACAAAAACATTGTGCACAATCATTGAAAAATGAAGATGATCCCCCCCGGCAAGACCTGTCATACCAGTGAAGCCGATATCATCCCCTTTTTTGACCATATCTCCTTTATTGACTGAAATCTGGTTTAGATGTGAATAAAGACTGCAAAGTCCGAATCCATGATCGATTACCACAGTATTACCAAAGATACCAACAAACTCTGTTAATACAACCCTGCCTGAATTAGCAGCTTT
>JAQICW010000630.1 GCA_027858355.1 Desulfobacula sp. | reverse complement strand
TTGATCATACAATAGGCCTGACAAGATATATGAATATCTTTTTTTCCCCGGTGGTCTTTTTTACAGCACTTTTATTTGTTGAGTGTTATTTTTTTAACAATAAAGTTTCAAATAAGGGGGTGTATTTTTTTATCACTGCTGTTATCCTGATTTTGGGACTATCCAGAATTGAAATCTCCCTGCATCGGGAAAGTCATTATAAATCAGCAGAACTTATTGCAGAAAAGATTGAAATGAATATCGAAAAGACAAAAGAAAATTTGATATGTATCGTCCCGGGAACAAAGGATAACCATCTTGGGATAAAACTTTTGTATCACCTCTTGCCGAGTAGGGTAAATCATGGCGGCTTTCCCGTACAAAATAAAGAAATCTTTTTGTCAAGCCTTCAGCAATATGATTATGTTCTATTCAACGGCCCAAATGATAGAATCATTGAGTGGATAAATCCGTTTGTGGATAAAGCCTTTGAAAACCAGGGCTTTTTTAAGGTAAGATCGGAAGCAACAGGCAAGGAAACAGACACAAACATAAGATTGAAAAAAATATTTTAAATTGAGCAAATATAAAAATGAATCCGATTGTTTTAATTCCAGCATACAAACCAGATAAAAAGGTCCTGTCAAACATTGTGGAGCAGGTTGCCGCTTTTGACGTGGCAAAGATTATTGTTGTCGACGATGGAAGCGGCCCGGAATATGAAACTGTTTTTGAGCATGTGAGAATGCTCCCTAAAGCCAGTGTGTTATATCATAAAACCAACCAGGGAAAAGGGGCGGCGTTAAGGACAGGTTTCAAATATATTCTAGAGTTCAGGATTGAATGCAGCAGTGTCATTACTGTTGATGCAGACGGGCAGCATTTGTCCGAAGATCTGGATAAAATTATAAAAACAATAAAAACCCATCCTGATTCACTGATCCTGGGTGTAAGGGGGTTTAAAGGCAAAGTTCCTCTGAGAAGTTTGCTGGGAAACAAGGCAACATATTTGATGTTCAGGGGGCTTGTGGGACAAAAGATATCAGATACACAAACAGGGTTGAGGGGGATTCCTTATTCACTGCTGGAAGATCTTATCTTATTGGCATCAGACCGGTATGCTTATGAGCTTGAAATGCTGCTGACATTGGTTCAAAAAGATGTTTCCATCAAGGAAGTCATGATCACTACCGTATATGAAGACAATAATTCGGTTTCAAGCTTCAGGCCAATAGCTGACTCGATTATCATCTACAAAACACTATTTTTATGGTGGTTTACATTCCGGTTTAAACAATTGCTCAAGTATTCATTATCCGGTGCGTTCTCAACCATTGCAGACTTTGGAGCCTATATCCTTTTAATCAATTTGTCTTGCGGGTTTGTAACTGCATCCATTTTGGCCAGAATTTTATCTGTTATTATTCATTTTTCAGCCAACAAGTATTTTACTTTTTCATATAAAGATGCACCTAATCTGGTGGAAATAGCCAAATACCTTATGGTTGTTGCATTTAATCTTTCTTCATCAATTTTTTTGATTTATATTTTTATCACATATTTATCGGCAGGGGAGGTTCTTGCAAAGGTGGCAGCACAAATGATTCTGTTTTTTGCAACTTATGCTCTTTTAAACGGATTTGTGTTTCTAAAACAAAAAAGAAATCGCTAATAGTATTGGCGGTCAAGTTTGACTTGATGAAGCCGGTAGATCCGGATGATATTCCTGCCCATGGCATCGATGGTGTGATGTTTTTTTACAAGGTCACGGGCGGTTTCAACCCGTTTTTTTGTGACGTATTCATACTGTAGTGTCTGTAGGATTTTATCGGCAAGGTCATCCGGGTCATCAGTATCAAACAACAGCCCTGTCTTTTCATGATCAATGATATCAACAATGCCACCACTTTTGGACCCAATGACCGGGCACTCACAAATCATGGCTTCTAAAAGAGCCTGGGGAATTCCTTCGAAGGGGATCCCATTGATGTCCCGTGATGGGAGAATTTTGCAATCAAGCGCTCTGTAATAAGGCCAGACATCCTCTTTAAATCCAGTGAAATGGATATAATCATCTATTTGCAGATCTTTTGCCAGTTTTTTAAGAAAATTTATATATTCTTCAGTTCCTCCACCCACAATGGCAACATGATAGCCTGAAAGTTCGGTCTTGATTTTTTTAAATGCTTCAAGAATACAGGAAACGCCTTTGTCCCTGGAAACTCTTCCCACAAAACCGATAAATTTTGTTTCCGGATCAAGGCCTAGTTCTTTGGCAAGCACCTTTCTGGCTTCGGTTTTTTTCAAGAGAAAGTTTGGTTCAATGATGCCGCTTGGCATAGAAAAAATTTGAATATCTTTGAGGTTAAACAGTTTTTGAAGGTGCCTGGTTGTATAATCAGCTGTTGTAAAAATATAATGGCACAATTTTTTATATACCATCCTGTTATACCAGGAATTTTTCACATGGGCACTGATATGCCGTGAAAGAATCCTTAAAGGAACCCGGGCTCTTGTGGCTGCAAAAAGGGCTAACTTGGAGTCTTTGTTCCCATGGGTATTGATGATATCGGGTTTTTCATCGTTAAAAATATGTTTTAACAGCTTGTAATCTTTTATGATCGAAAGTCTTTTAAACTCGATCCCATATACTTTAAATCCGCTTTCTTTTGCTTTTAAAAACAAAGGGGTATCCTTTGGGGCTGCAATGATAATCTGGTGTCCGTTTTTCTCCATCCAGACCGATTCATTGAAAATTCTTTTTTCAAGGCCCCCCCATTGGGTATGGCAGGTGGTATGAAGTATTTTATAATGAGATTGCATTCTTAAATTAAGGAAATAAAAGCTTTTCTTCAATCCTTTTGATATCGCTGGGCAGATCAATTTCCAGAGAATCGTATTGGGTGATAACCACCTTGATTCTATAGCCGAATTCCAGCACCCTTAATTGCTCAAGCTTTTCAATATGCTCACAGGTTCCTGTGGGAAGTGCAACCAGTTTGTCCAGAAAATTTTTTTTATAGGCGTAAAACCCAAGATGCTTGTAAAAATCAGCCTTTGTTTCCGGGTCCCTTGGATAGGGGATCTGGGCCCTTGAAAAATACAGGGCAAATCCATTATTATCAAAAGTCACTTTTACATCTTTTGGATCAGTAATTTCTCTTTTATCTGTTATCTTAAAGGCAAGGGTGGACATGACAAGTTCAGGATCATTGCTAAAGGGTGAAATCATTTCATCAATGATCAAGGGGTTAAACACGGGCTGGTCTCCCTGGATATTGACAACAATGTCATCCGGCCCAAGATTTAATATATCAGCTGTCTGGGCCACCCTGTCAGTTCCGGAACGGCATTCCTCGGATGTCATCACGGCGATACCGCCAAAACATTCAACTGCCTTGAATATTCTTTCATCATCCGTTGCTACGATTGTTTTTGAAACACCAGGGGATTTTTGAGTCTGTTCATACACCCTTTGTATCATGGGCTTTCCGGCAACAAGAGCCAAAGGCTTGCCTTTAAACCGGCTTGATCCGTATCTGGAGGGGATTACAGCAATTGTCATGGGTATCTCTTTTACATTTTAAGAAACAAGGATTTTGCTTTGTCCCTTGTCATGATAGTTTTCCAGTCTTTTCCCAGACAGTTTTCCCATAAGGGATCAAGGCCAAGAGCAACAGTTACCATCTTTTCAATCTGTTCTTCTTCAAGATTTTTAACCAGGCCTCGCGGCAGGTCAATCCGGCATTTTTCCATCATGGTACGAAATTCTTTAACCCCTGCAGGATAGAATTCATCCAGATAATCAAACACGATACAGCAACCGATCCCGTGATGGGTCCCCAGTACATAGGAAAGCCCGTATGACAGGGCGTGGCAGGCGCCGACCTGGGAATAGGCAATGCTCATACCGCCGAAAAAAGAAGCCATCATGAGCTTGTCGTCTCTATCTGGATGGTCATCTATAAAAACCTGCCGGCAAAGATCAAGGGCCTTTTTTCCATAGGATTTGGAGAACTCATTCAGATAGGTGCCTTCAAGGGATTCAATACAATGGATATAGCAATCCATGCCCGTATAAAAGTGCTGATCGGCAGGTACATCTTTGATCAGTTCTGGATCAAGAACTACCTGGTCAAACACGGTGTAGTCAGAGTTAAGGCCAAGTTTTTTTTCAGGGCCAGTGAGAACAGCTGTCCTTGAAACTTCTGCACCCGTGCCCGAAAGGGTGGGAACGGCCATGTGGCAGACCGCAGGATTCTTAATCAGGTCCCATCCCTGGTAAAGGGTGGAAGACCCCTCATTGGTCAGCATAAGGGATATGGATTTGGCAAGGTCCATGCTGCTGCCGCCACCTATGCCGATGACGGCACAGGGAAGACTTGACCTGTATTCTTTTACTTTAAGGGTCAGTTCATCCACATATATAGTCTTTGGTTCATCATCCACATTCACCCATAGGAGCATATCTTTGTCGTGCAGGGGTATCCTTTTTTGCAAAGGTTTTCCCTTGAACACATCATCTGTTACAAACACAACCCAAGCCTCATCATCTTTACGTTGTTTTTCTATAATTTCATCAAGTTGTGAAAAACACCCCCTTCCAAATATGACACTTGGAACCAGCTTAAAGTTTCTAAACATGTTTATCCTTTAAATGATTTTATTATGGCCTGAATTCTATTCTCAATATCTTGTTTTGTCCATGATAGCATTATCTGCATGGAAATGGTTCGTTTCATGATATTGTCAGATTCTTCAAGTACAATATTTTTATAATCCGGCAGATTGTCTGTAAGCTCGACAGCAAGTTTAGCAGACCGTTTCATCTCTTTTAAATGGTGCCATTTTTTATAATAATGCCAGTAGTTGTCATACCAGTAAGGACAACCCACTTTGTTGTCGGCAAGATTTTTAGCGATCTGCCGGGCCCGCTCTTCCGTGGGCAGAAAAAAGCTTAAAAAAGTTGCTGAATCACCCTTTGCATCGGGAATATACCTGAAGCTGACCTCTGGCAGGTCTGCCATGGCATCTTTAATGGCAAGCTTGTTTTTTCTCTGGGTAGAAAGGATCTGATCCAGTTTGTTCAACTGAGCAAGTCCTACTGCTGCGTTCAGTTCACTGATCCTGTAATTGGTACCAATAATGGGGTGATCATCTGCACCCCGGTCAGGACCGCCTAAATGATCATGCCCGTGGTCGGCAAACTGGTCAGCTTTTTCGTAAACGGTTTTATCGTCTGTAATAATGCCTCCGCCTTCTCCGCAGGTAACAGTTTTTACAGCGTCAAAGGAAAAACATCCGGAAAGCCCAAAGGTTCCAAGGGCTTTGCCTTGATATGTTGCCCCTATAGACTGGCAGGCATCTTCAAGAAGAATCAATCCTTTTTTATCACAAACTATTTTAATCTCATCAATCCTTGCCATGGCACCGCACATGTGAACCGGGACGACAGCACGGGTTTTTGAGGTGATCACATCTTCAAGTCTGTCAGGATTAAGACACAGAGTCTCATCAATTTCTGAGAAAACAGGAATGGCACCGACATTGATGATGGCTTCAAAGGTGGCAACAAAGGTAAAACCAGGAATAATGACTTCATCCCCTGCACCGATACCGCAGGCGGTAAGGGCCGTGCAAAGGGCTGCAGTGCCGCTGGAACACAGGTGGCTGTAAGTGGAGCCTGTAATTTCACAAAGTTTTTTTTCAAACTCAAGGGCCTTGAAATGTCCGTTTCTGACCCCTTCAAATCCATACCTGAAAAGAACACCGGTTTCAAGAACATCGGCCACTTGTTTTTTTTCCTCATCACCAAATATTTCAAACCCAGGCATGGTTCCCTCCTCCCATAATACGTTGATAGGTTAATCTTTTTAAGTCAGGCACTAAGTATCATAATAAACAATCAATTTTCAAGGTCTGCCCAAATAAATTGCAGGGCAATCACATGTAAAAGAGAAAAGCATATGAAACATACCCACCTTGAAATAGAAGAAATTCTTATTTATAAACGTCTAATTTAATAATAAAGAACAAGCCAGGATAGCGAACAGGACGCCAGCCACATCTGCGGTTAAGGCTGTCACAAGGGCGTGTCGGATCTTTTTTATCTGAACTGCTCCAAAATATACGGCCATCACGTAAAATGTAGTTTCTGTTGATCCTTGCAAGGTAGAAACCAGAAGCCCTGTATAACTGTCCGGCCCTATAGCCGGGTCATTAATAATAGATGCCAGGATTGCATAGGCACCAGACCCGGAAAGCGGCCTCATTAATGCCATGGGTAATGCCTCTGCCGGAAGACCGAAACTTGCTGTAACACTTGAAAGAGCATTGACAATAATCTGCAACGCTCCACTGGCCTTTAGCATACCCACTGCGACAAGTATGGCAACCATGTAAGGAATAATTCGCAATGCCACCTGAAAACCTTCTTTAGCTCCTTCGACAAAGACCTCGTAAATTTGAACCTTTTTAATTAAGCCAAATCCTAAAAACCCAACCATTAAACTGGGTAAAATCCAGGGCGATACGGAATGTCCAAAAAGTATTGCCACTGGAATCAGGGAAGCAAGAATCCCAAGAGCCAAAATAGAAACCCACAAGGGATATCCATCAGATGCATTTTTAAGTGTATTATCTGTTGACGGGTCTTTAGGCCCCCGGTCATTATTTTTTATTATAGCCCCCTGTTTTTGTGAAAAAAAACGTTGATAAAGTTTGGCAGCAATAATGGCAACGCTTGTGGAACCGATGGTGGCAAATAATGTTGTAGGTAAAATAGCAGCCGGATCAATGGAACCTGCTGCGGCCCTCAGGGCAATCACTCCCGTGGGCAGAAATGTAATGGAAGATGTATTTATAGCCATGAAAAGTGCCATGGCATTGGTGGCCTCACCTTTCACGGGATTGAGCTTGTCCAGCTCCTGCATGGCCCGTATGCCAAAAGGGGTGGCTGCATTACCCAGCCCCAACGCATTGGCAGCAAGGTTTAAAATCATGGCTCCCATGGCAGGGTGATCCGGCGGCACATCTGGAAAGAGCCTGACCATTAAAGGACGTATCAATTTTGCCAGAATGGTTAGCATTCCACCCACTTCAGCCACTTTCATTAATCCAAGGAACAGGGCCATTACCCCTACAAGACCAATGGCGAGCTCAACAGCAGCACCGGCAGAATCAATCATTGCCTTTGAAAGGATCTCCATGGGCATCTGGTCTGCCTGACCCGGAACGAAAATAATCTGCTGCCATCCTGCATAGATAAAAGCTAAAAAAACAATAATTATAAATATTTTATTCATTTCACCTTTTTCATTACCAGATCAGATTATTGAGGTACAAACCACTGGTTCATTCTATATGCTTGATCCTGACTTATTGCAACAACTTCTCCTGTTTTTTCATTATAGATTTTAATATTGTACAATGATGTCCTATTGCCATTGTGTTCCTCTTTTGCCTCTGCAACCAGATTGTCTCCGGAATAGCTGGGTTTTAAAAAACAGATGCTTACATTCAAAGCAACGGCCATTTTACCATGGGAGTTGCCCGCTGCTGCAAATGCCATGTCACTTATGGCAAAAATAATAGCGCCATGGGTTGTGCCATGGAAATTGATCATATTATCATTAATAGTAAGGGATACTCTACTGTGACCGGGTTTGATGATTTCGACCTTTGCCCCAAGATGATTGGCAAAGGCATCTTTTTGAATGTGAGCATTGATTGCCTGTCGGCGTAGTTTATCATCCATTCAGTATTCCTTTATATGTTGTAATTATAGATTAATCTGCTTTAGTAAATTTTTTTAAATATAATGAAAAAATCGTACCAATAAATGATATTGTTCCTGCCACAAGAAAAGGTAACATAAAAGAGCCGCTGGCATCGGCAAGGTATCCTCCAAGGGCAGGACCAACGGATTGGCCGATTCCAAAAAAAAGTGTCACAAAACCAAGGGCAGCAGGAGCAAGTCTGGGGCCGACCAAATCTCCGGCTGTGGCTGCCATAATAGTGGGTATACTCCAGGCAGAAAGACCAAAAAGAGTGGCAGATAAATAAAAACCTGCTTCAAATTTGAACAATGCATAAATTATATAGGAAAGTCCAAGTACAAAATAGGCTATTGCCGCACCTTTATCCCGTCCTATTTTATCTGATATTCCTCCCCAGATTACGCCGCAAAAAATACTTAACCCACCTACGGTTGCCCACAGACCACCTGCCCATGCCTGGGTGTATCCCATCTCTTTTACAAGGTAAGCTGCAAAAAAGACAATATATATGATATAAGAGAGACCATAAAAAAAATAAACAATCCCAAGATACCAAAGAGCCTTCATTCTATAAACTTTGCTCCAGTCCAGGGAGGAGACCTTATTATTTGAGGATGGATTTTTAACTATCTCTTTTTCTCCCACAGGAAGCAATCCCTTGTCTTCAGGGTGGTTACGCAAAAATAAAAAAACAATAACAGCTGCAAAAATAACAATAGTTCCAAGAATATACCATGAATACCGCCAGCCACTGGCTCCATGGGAAGTTAGAATGATTGGTACTATGATGCCTGATAAAAAGGTTCCCAATCCTATTCCGCCTGAAACAATTCCTGTGGCAAATCCACGCTTTTTAATGGAAAACCAGGCTGATCCAAGAGCCATAGCCGGGACAAAAGCAGCGCCATTTCCAATGCCTGTCAATAACCGCATGGAAAAGGCAAAACTAAATGATTTAGCAAGACCTGTCAGTATCATGGTGACCCCCATGAGAACCAGGGCAAATGTTATCACAATTCTTGTTCCAAATTTTGCTGCAAGAAATCCACCTATGAGGGCCATGGATAGATAGCCGATAAAATTACCTGTTCCTAAAAGTCCTAACTGGATATAATCAAAATTAAGTCCGTCCTTCATGGCAGGCAGCAAAATGGTATAGGCCATCCGTCCAAAACCGTGGGCGGTAACTGTTGTAACCAGCCCCATAAAAATTACGATCCATCCGTAATGTATCTTCTTTTCCATGTATTTCTCCTGCTTTTAGGACTTTAAAAAAAAAGTTAAATTTATGGAATAGATATTACTAAAAAAATAAATAACTATCTTTCCTATGAACCGGACTTGCAAGACACTGAGACAACATCATATGTTGTTCCAACCTAACTCATCAACGAGTTTTTTCAATCTTGGCGGACGGTAGCTGTTGTCTGCCAAATAGCGGGATTTGACACTGGGATGAATCTTAGTAGGCTTGCCATCAATGATCAACGGCCGGTGCAGTATGGATTTCAATCGGTACACATGATTGCGTGATTTATGAAGTTTCCCTTGCGTGCCGTCCGTCAGAGAGTCTCTTATATGAGGCTCAATTTCCAATCCTGCATCTATCGCTTCGTCCAGCATCCATCCGAGCGGGGTATCTGATGCCCTGAACCCTGTTTGCTTGTCAGGCGGGTACGAACCTCCAATGTCAGAATGAACTCCCCCAAACCAGACTTGTTTCAGATCTATGCCCGGCTTAGGAGTCCAAACTGTTGGTTCAAAATCCTCTCGTTTCTCATCAATTGCCAGTGCGTGACGGGTGACAGTGGTTGTCTCGAAAAAGCTGGGACGCGTCTCCGCCAGGTCGATTTTTAACCAATGGACTTTTGTAGATTTTCCAAGCTTTGGAAATCAGGTTGGCATCGGGTCTTTTCAAAATACCACAGTTGTTAACCAGACCACTCAAAGCCCTTACGGTATAGGCTCCTCTGCTAAAACCAAACAGGTAAATATGGTCATTGAGATCATAATTCTGAACGATATAGCGATACCCATCCAGGATATTTTTATGGATGCCGCGGCCGGTTGTACCAGCACTTACACTGTTGTGATAAGAACCAAGCCCCCAGTCATAAAAAACATGCTGTTTGACACCGCCGGCAGAAGGTTCGACAGCACGGGCAAGTTTCAGTACATTGGTCGGAAAATCCTTTTCAATATCTTCTTCCGGACGGTTCCATGTGCCATCAGCACAGATAACTATATTTGCCATTTTTTTATCTCCTTATATTCGAATTAATCGATTTGCAATTGCATCATTGAGCTTTGCACAATTTCCTCCATTTTCCTGACCAAATTGTTGACTACCCTCTAAATCGTTATTAAATTTTATCATTTTTAAAACTAATTTTTATATTATCTATTTGATTTTATAAGATATTTATGCTGTATTAAAGGCAATAAAAACACTTTAAGGAGACAACATGGCTTACAAAAAACCTCATTTGGAGGTAGAGTCTGGCTGGTTGACAGCTGATTACATTTTAAAAAGGTTTGAATTTGTGTTGTAATTGACTCGTTTGAGTCCTGATTTTTAAATTTTTTGGTCAAAATGTTATCATTGGCGGTGTCGGAAGTTCTTGCAAAGCCCTCAGAGTTATGTTTTTCAAAACATTCTCTAAAAAATTGCTCTTCGTTTTCTGGTATAGAAAAGGTGACAGCGTAGTTAAATTGAGTTCGATCTAACTTCAGGATGTCATTTCGCAATTGTGAAATAATTATCATCCATGAATCATGCACTTACATAGTTGGGTATCTCATTTTGGGTAAAAAACACCTTAACTTCTTTTTCAATTTTCTTTCCCATCTTTTTCCGAGCAATTTTCATGTTATAGCGCACTTGCAGAGGTTAAGCCAAAATTCTGGTTCTATCCCAAAATATTTACCAAGCCTCAGTGCAGTATCAGCAGTAATTTCTCTTTTACCGTGCACAACTTGGCTAACACGATTTGCAGGTACGCAAATGTCTTTAGATAATTGGCTTTGAGTGATGTTCATTGGTTTAAGAAATTCTTCTAAAAGAATATCACCCGGTGTGATTGGAGTTAATGTTTTTGTCATGATTTCATCCCTTATGGTAGTCAACAATTTCTACTGCATTGGCACTTTCTTCTTGCCAGATAAAACATATGCACCACTGGTTATTAATTCTGATGCTATATTGACCTTTCCTATTGCCTTTTAATTGTTCAAGCCTGTTCCCTGGTGGAACTCTTAAGCTATTCAATGATATAGTCGCATTCAGAATTTCAAATTTTATTCGTGCTATTGTTGAAATGCTCCTAAATTTTATTACATCTATGTCATTAAAAAGCTTTTCTGTATCCTTACATTTAAAAGTTTTTATCATAATCTTAAGTTATGACAAGTTACGTCATGCGGCAAGAATTTTTTTTATAATTTTTGGGACTTTTATATTGTCAATAAGAAACCGAACCCCGGTGCTGGACGTAGTCAGCACCGGGGTTCATGGCGGAGGAGCCGCCATGAACTTGAAAATAACCGGTTTGACTGGTTCATTTTTTTTGTTGAAATATACAGGGGATTAAAAGGCGTTACTTTTCGGTCTTTACCCCTATCGAATCATCCTTTTTAAAAGAATATCTTCAACATTTTGCCGAGAGTCTATTAAGGATAATACAAAAATTTTTTGATCCAGAATTCTATAAATTAGACGCCATGGTGAAATAATCAATTCTCGGTATTGCAATATACCTTGATTCTGAAGTTCCGGGACAACGCGGCCTCTTTCTGGAAGGGTATATAAATCCGAAACTTTATCCTTAATGGTGTTAAATATTTTTAATGCTGCTTGAGGCCTGTCTAAAGCAATGTATTCAATGATTTCTTTTAGATCATTTTCGGCAACATTTGTCCAGATAACTTGATGATTTAGCTCCATTATAGCTTTTCTCTTAAAGAGTTCTCTATAGCTTTGAAAACTTCCTCTTGAGTTTTTATATTACCATTCCGAATGTCACTTTCCCCTTGGGATATAAGTTTTAACAAACCAATTGCATTGCGCATATTTTCATAACTTTCGGGGTCCTGAATAACTGCACGCGGCTCTCCATTTTGAGTTATGATTACCGGGCGATGTGTTTCATTAATTTGATTCAATAAAACAGCAGCTTTTGATTTAAGATAAGTAACAGATTTTATGTCGTTTGTAATATTCATTTTTAAATCCTCCAGTCCTAATATGGTACCAAATTTGGACTAAAAGTCAAGGTGGTATTCATTTATGTTGCTGTGCATATGTGACTAATCATCTGCGCGGGGTTCGTTAAGCTAGCCCAACCTTGAGGATGTTTAGTACTCCAAGATTAGCATAAAATCAACCATTTTCAACCCATGTTTTTTCATTTCAACCCATAAATTCTTCATTTTCTCCTCCAAAACAGCCATAAATTTGCCTTAA
>JAQICW010000621.1 GCA_027858355.1 Desulfobacula sp. | reverse complement strand
AAACTCACCCATCTACTGCGTTGCTGCAAAATCCTGAAATCCTCATGTACAGTAGTACACTCCGGTTTCAAGATTTTTTGCGCCTTGTATATGGGCAACTTTTCGACCAAACACGGGGTTTTCGGTCAGGCACTATATAAACAAGGCTGGGTTCTTTTGTAAATTCCGGGCTTTGTTTATATCTTTCAATAATGGCGGCTGCGATTTTTCCGGCAAGACCATCCAGGGACTGGACCCTTGGACTTAAAAGATCCCGGGGGATATCCTCAAGTTTTGTCTCAAAGACGGCTCCGGCTAAATTCTTATTATTTTTTTTATCAACAATGGATGCATGGAACACCATTTTAGATCCCATTTTTGTATAGTCGCCTTTTAGGACAGCATTTGCCCTGGCCAATGAATCTCCCGAGGCCTGGAAGACAGAAGATGAGGCAAGGGCATCTTTTATGTATTTTTCAAATTGTGTCCCCAAAACAAGCCCGGGCTGGGATGATACTCCTGGCATAAACTCACTTGTTTTAATCTGTAAAAAACCCATGCCTGTATAATCTGATTCAAGAAGGCTGACCAAGGTTCTTGCCATACGTCCGAACTCGGGCTCAAGCCATTTAGGGTCCATGCTGTTTTTGCTTATTCTTTCCTGGACAACCGCAAGATCTGTGCTTGAGGTATCTCCCATGGTTCTCAGCTTTATGGTGATCACAACATCATTTTTTGCAACCTGGTAGGAACCCATTATTTTTAACGGGTTTGTGCCGATTTACTGGAGGCTTATGTTTGCTCCCAGCCTGGAAAGTTCCGAGGAAAGCGTATCACATAGAACAGTTGAAAAAGGAAGATTAATCCGGGTATTTCTTTCCCAGAAATTGTTTGGGCTTATCTGGATATTTCTTGTTGAAATATCATATTTTGCCTTGATTTTATAGGCCATGTTTTTGGATACAGACGACAGGGAAGATCCCTGCCCCACCACATGCTGTTCCGTTGAAACACAGGAAGCAAACAACATAATTGACAAACATACCAGCACAATTGATTTTCTCATGTCCCACGTCCCTTTGCAGATCCTGATTTTAATAATCTGGTTAAAAAATCTGATTTGACAAATCTGGTTCCATATGCCAAAGAATGCTTATACTCGGCAACAATCCTGGGTTACGTATAATGGGTTTTATTAAATTACAAGTTTTTTATGGAAAAAATCTCAATATCTTCGATTTAACTGCTAAAGGGATCTTACATTGGATAAAGAACAGGAACTGCTTGTAAAAAGGATTGCTTTAAAAATTTTTAAACAATACTGCCCAAGGGGGGAATCAGGATTTTTTACCAGGGAGGATCTATTTCACCATGGAATTATCGGATTACTTAAAGCAAAAGAGAAATTTAACAAAAATATGAACGTGCCCTTTAATGCCTATGCCTCCATACGAATTCAGGGAGAAATCATGGATACCCTGCGAAAAAGTCCCCATATAAGGCTTCCCCAGGAAAGGCGAAAACAGCTCAAAATATTTTTACGGGCAAAAAACGATTTGCTGGACCAGGGAAAGCCGGCAAATATAGAAGATATTGCCCAAAAGCTGGGCTGGGACGAAAAAACCGTGCTTACAGTTGAAAATCTTTTAAACCAGGTTATATCCATTGATGCCCAGCCTGGATTCAGGGAGCTGGCTGATGGGAATCCAGGAACCAATGCAGAAAAAAATGTTCTTGATCAGGATCTTGCAGATATAATGCAGCAATGCCTGGAAGCCCTGGATGATGCAAAAGAAAGACTGGTGCTTGTTGCCAGGGAATTAAAAAATATGAAATTGCGCCAGGTGGCTCAAAAACTTGGCTGGTCCATTGAAAAAGTAAGGCAAAAGCAGATCAGCGCTAAAGAAAGCATGAAAACATGCCTTGAAAAAAACGGCTGGGATTTAACTTAAAAGATCCACGGAGTTATTTATGAATAAAAAAATCAATACACAAAAGGCTTTTGAAATCTGGAAAACCCATTTAGTTTCTGACCAGGACCATCTTTCCATGCAGCGGCTATATGAACTTTCTTTGACGGACGGGCTAAAGCATGCCCGGGAATATGAAATTGAACACCTTTCCCTGTGCCCCCATTGCCTTGACACATGGGAGGCTTTTTGCCCAGGGGCAAAGCTTTTTTTGGAAGGTGACTATGCCTCGGATGATTATTCCATTGGCGAGTATGCCCCTGATGATTACCCAGTTGATGATTATGATGAAGAACAGGATATCCTGAGTTGCGGGTTTCTCAAGGCCGCATCAACAGGATTTTCAGAACCCCTGTATATTAAAAGTGACTGCAAAAAATTCATGCTTGGGATTTTCCCGGAAATTGACAGCCCCGGCAGCGGCATGGCCGTTCTTGAAACCATTGATGAAACATCATCCCATGACGGAATGGAAGCAAGTATCCTGGATGCCAGGGGAGAAATCGTATTAAAAAACAGGATTAAACACGGCCGGGCCGCCTCAAAAATAGACAACCTTGATAAATTGGATCTTTCCAAATGGACCCTTGTTTTACGAAATACCGGCCAGCAGGCGAAAAATGAGTAAAACCTGGCTTTTGTTTGAGAATAAAAGCTATTATTCAGTTAACTGTTCTTTGCACAAGGCTCCAAAAAGCCATCCCAAACCCGTGGATGCATACCTTGTAACAGAGCATGAAGGCGATTTTACCATTGCGGCCAGAAAAGCTGCCCATACTGTCTTTACCTGTGCCCAGAAAAGAGGTTGGGATTTAGATCCCGTGGTTGCAGGCTTTGATCTTTCAGAAAGGACCCGCCTGGACACAAGCATTGCAGGCCAAAGCGGGGGCCTGGGTTTTGCCCTTAGCTTTGCCAAAAAACTCTTACATACAGACCCTGGCAATATTGCTGCAACAGGGGTGATTGAGGCCAATGGAAAAATAGGCCGGGTAAACGGAATTGAAGCAAAACTTGAAACCGCCTTGGATCTTACCCGTGAACAGGGCATCATTCTTTTTCCTAAAAAAAACATCCCTGATATTTCACAAAACCTTAAAACCCTTTTAAAACAAGAACACATCAAAGCCTTTCCAGTTGCTGACATGGACCAGGTTTTTGATATTTTGTTTAAAAAAGAGGCCCCTGCCTGCAAAAAGTCTTTTGTAAACAAAAGGCTTTTGTCTGCTGTTTTAATACTTGCTGCAGGAGCCATTGCAATGGCTTCATGGGTTTATTTTCTTGATGATAACAAGACTACGGCACCCCCGACCCTGAAACCTGCAATTCTGGAACCTGAAATCCAGGAACCCATTGCTCAAGAACCAGTGGCCCTGAAAAAAGAAAACCAGATCATCTCCATGGATACCAAAGAGACAGAAAAACCCAAAACCGAGCCTCTACCAGATCCAGAACCCTTACTGACTGACAAGAGCAGCCCTTTGCCAGAAGACAATTCCAAATCACCGACAGACAGCGCCAAATCCAGGCCCGTTGATGATAAAGGTTTTGAATAAAAAACAGTAAATGTCATTTGGTTTTACTTTTTTGATAATACTTTTTATAAAACATCTATACTTTTAAATCAGTGCAATGAAATTTGTTTATTTTTTTATAGGGGATTTGGATCATGACAATAACAGACCATAAAAATTA
>JAQICW010000612.1 GCA_027858355.1 Desulfobacula sp. | reverse complement strand
ATTTGAAATGCCATCCCTTGCAAGTTTGATCAGAGCTAAGTTCACTTCCCAACCAAAGGTTGACAATACCAGTTGATAGCTAAGTGATTAGCATTCCCTACATTTTAGACAGGATACATCATTCCAATAAAAGAAATATATAGCCCATAATAGGTGGTCAAGTACCACAAAAACATTGAAATAGGAATTAAAAGGTATCTCATTTTATTATTCCATAACGTCGCTAATGCAGCCGCGCGGCTTTTTACGTCGGCTGCATTAGCCTGATTGGCAAGTTCATGTTGTTATTGTTCAGGAGGTTCCGCAAAAGGAATATTTGCAAATTCCGCTTTGTTTTGAAAATTAATATCACGACTTACAGCTACTACTGGTGAACGTGGCCTATTGCGCATAACTTCAATGACGCTTGCCAAAAGACGGTCGTCGTTGTTTGTGGAATCTAACCAAGGCAATGAGGTTTCCATTCTTGGCTCTTGAGCCATGGCCTGTATTTTGATTTTTCCTTTAACGATTTCAACTCCAGTAGTTAATTTGCCTCGTCGCCTATATTCTTTTACCTTTCTGATAATTTTTTCGGCTTTTTTTCGGACGTTTTCATTTCTGTGGTTAATTTTCAGTGAATCCAATTCCGAAAAAACCGTCGGCAACAAAACCAATGTAAATTTTGGTGTATTCGAAAATTTCCAATCCTCTATATCCGGGTTATAAATAAGTGCATTAGTATCAGGAACAAAAATTGGTTCACCTTCTGAAGGGTCATACAGATGGTTAAGTAGTGTTAGTTGTGCTTGAAGGGATTGGTCAGCTTTATCAAAAGCTTCGGAAGTGGTTTTACACCAAGTTTGCTCCTGCTCAATTGTACGAGTTATGGATTTATCTGATTGCTTCAGTTCTTTGATAGTAGCCTTAGGTTGATCTTGGATTAATACTGAAACAAGAGAATGAAAACGGCGATACACTTCAAGCAAATTTGATTGGGTTCGTCTGCCAACATCATCAAGTTTATTGTAAGCATAATTTCCGTATGCGGATATTATAGCCACTGAACCGCCTGGTTTGTTCCAGAGATAAATAGATGAATGGTTCTGCAACAAGTCTTTCAATAGACTTTTGATTTCATCAACCATGTCTTTCAAATTGTCGACAACGTTTCGCATTATGATTATATCTTTTTTCCTTAGAAGCCTAACTCAAACATCTGCGGCAAGTCCGCAGCATGTTTGAGTTGGGATTAAAGTCTGTGTAAAATATTCTTAATCTTTATAATCCTGGAATCCAGATATCAAGGCCTCAAAGCTCTTCGGCTTGTATTTATTAAAACTCTCTTCATCAACAAACACATAATCATAATGGATATCAGATTGCGCTTTGTTAATGTCAACGCACCACTCGCGCAACCTTCTCATCTTTAGAGGCACATCAAGGTCTTCGAGCCCTTTTGTTTCAACAATAACGACCAAACCTGGAGAGTACTTGATTATAAAATCAGGATAGTAATTTGAGATATTGCCCTCGGCATTGACATAATCAATTTGAAAATGAACCGCCATATAGTTCTTTACATAAGAAACAATGTCATCACATTCCTCAAGAAAAGCGGCAAATTTCAGTTCCAGAAGACTGTCCCCAATGATCTTATTGAAAATACTTTTCTTTGGAATGATATAACCTTGCTCCTTAACCACAAAGGGCCGAGTTTTCTTAAGTTTAATAAAGTCTTTGATTTTTGCATCACCTTTATCTTGAATCGTTAAGGCATTGATCTGCTTCTTGAAAGTCTCTACCAGTGTTTTACTTGCCTCAAGTTCCGACAAATTGCGCAGGGTATTCAAACTATCCAGATCAACCCTGTTTTCAAATAAATCATTCTGGATAAAGTATTTCACCTTTCCGTACAACACATCGTAGCCACTTACCAGGCGTAAGTCTTTCATGATAACTTGAGAAAAATACCCAATTACGGATCGATAATCCTTAACAAGACTTGAATCCAGCAAGGTTGTGTGGTTAATCTCACCCGTTGTAATATCCTTGAATACAATCTGTCGTTTTTCTTCTTCACTAAAGGTTTTGTATGCTACTTTTTTATGATCGAAACACCCGGCATCCAATTCTGTCAGATTTTTGTATTCCCGATAAATTCTGGCGGTCAAAACTGGGATTTCAATTTCAAGATAGTCAAGCTCCTTGTTGGTGTTCTCAGTATCCACTTCAACAATCAAGGGAGTTTTGGGTTTGGTACCTTCACCCATGGCTTTACGTTCAAGCTCCACACCTTCAGATTGAATGGACTCAACAAAATCCATGAACGCATCCGTACCCACAACGCTCACGTATTCTTCTACTTCATTGCCAGGGTACATTTTACGCAAGCCCCTTCCAAGCGTTTGTTCCGGCAAAATATTACTCTGGGCTGAATACGCGCGCAAGCCCACAATCGTGGTGACATTTTTAACATCCCACCCTTCTTTTAACATCAACACAGAAACAATCGCTTTAAAAGGACTCTCCCAGCTGTCGATCTTATTGGACTGTTTGCGCAGCTCTTCAAGTTCATCTCTTTTTTTACCGGTTTTTACCTCGGCGATCTCACCATTGTTTTTTGTATGAATCACCAATACTGCATCTTTCAACTCAGGGTAGGTTGTTTCCAGATACTGAGCAACATCATCACAGTTTTTCGTATCATCCGTCATTACAAACAGGATGGCTTTTTTCTCCAGTTTTTCATGCTCCTTGTACGCTTTACGCCATTCCTCAATCCCAAGGTTTATATAATCAGCATATTTTTCAGTATAACAGGAGCTTTGCCGTTCAGACAATTTGGCACGGCTGGCAGAATCAGGCAGCACCGGATGCTTTACAACATTTTGCGAAATTGCCTCCACCAAAGGATAATCTGATATCGTCTGTACAAAAATAGCACCATTATTATGCTTTGGGGTTGCGGTGACATCCACTTGAAGGGATAAAAAACCGTCTTTATGCTGCAACCGATGATGGATATCCTGTATCGATTTAAACCATGCCAACTGGTTGTCATGGATATGGTGCGCCTCATCATTAAGAACCACCAGTTCATCAATATCCCGGACAATATCTCCCAGATCTACTTTGGAATCAGTGGTTTTTCCTACGGGTCGTTTGCCTAAAAAATAATCCATTGTGTCTTCATCATCTGCGGATGGCTCCACATCATTGCCCGAATAAACCCGGTGGATATTGGTTAAAAATATATTGCCGGTTTTCCGGGTAATATTGACCTCATCCTGAATATGCAGGGTCAATTGAAAATCATCGCGCCAGTTGTACCCATCATACCCATTGTCCGGCAACACCGGATCTTCAAAGAAAATACGCAGCCCGTCAAAATCCGTGCGGATACGATCCAGAACAATAATATTCGGCGTGATCAAAAGGAAATTCCGCGCCAGTTCAGAATTCTCTTCATATGATTTATGAAAATAGCACCATGCCAGGATCAGGCTCATCACCTTGGTTTTACCGGTACCTGTGGCCATTTTGATTACAAACCGCCGCCATGACTCATCAAACATATTTGCCGAAACCGCACCGGATGAATCAAAACGCAGTAGATCATATTTGTCTTTTACCTTAATTGCATCATAAAGGTAAACAACTGTCTCTACAGCTTCCCGCTGGGCAAAGTAATACTGAAATCTTGACATGGTGCCGTCAGCTTTGGGCATTAAATGCTCACGATCAAACCACCAGTTCAAAAGACTGATACTGGTATTTGTCGCCCCTTCATAACCATTTTCCCGCCACGTTTTAATTTTTTTGCGCAATTCATGTACCAGCGGCGGTAATAATTTTTCATATGAGGATTCGCGCAAAGCTTCATCAGCCGGAAACCAGCGAATATCCGGCTCAAGGATAACATGGGGGGAATCAGGAAAATCCGGATGTAAAGCCATTATTTACCCCCTCCCAATTTTTCTATGCCATGATCGGCAATCAGAAGTTTCATCTACTGTAAGCACAAAGCCGTTTGAACCACTTTGATTTTTAATGTTACTGAAGTCAGTAACATTAAAACTCGGATTATGAATTTTTTCCCAAAAACCCATGAATTCAACTGTAAATCGCGTACTCAGCCAATGGGAAATAATGAGTCCGGTTGTTTCTGCATTTTTATATTTTGCAATATCCGTAATGCAGATATAATCCTCTTCATTTCTGGTATAGAGGGAGATCTCCTTGTCCAGCACATTAATTTTTACCATTATCTACCCCCTCCAATAGTCAGCTCAATAGTCTTCATGGTATCATTGCCAAAAATATCAACGACTTTCACAGCTATTTTACGCCGCCCCGGGGCACACTCCACAAATGCACTTTTCAAATCCAGAGAGCGATCTTTTTTGGTGCGAAAGGATTGCCATTCATTCTCAAACACATAATCGCCGCTCCAGACCTCCTCTATGTCATTGTTTTCTGGATTTTACACCCGATGGATTTCCAGTTTGGACTCAAAATCAAAATCCACAGACCAGTAGTCGATCCAGTCTGTCCATTTCCGGGTCAATACCTCTCGGCTGACAATGCCGTCATTGTCTTTGCTGATCTTCACCACCTGCCCCTTATCCACAATTACTTTGGATTTTTTCTTTGCCAGATTCATATCGGCATCCACTGCATCCTGGGAATAAAAGACCGAAAAATCCGTCAGCTCAATGGCAATACTGTGTTTATTTTTACCTTTACCAAAAAGAGGGGTTACTTCAATAAACGACACATCATGAAACACCACCTGATTTTTTTCAACAGCCCGTTTGTCAAACACATCGGCTGGAATATATTTCATGGCAAGGTCAATGCCTTTGGCTTTGGCTTCTTCCTGGATATTGGGAAACAACCCCATCTCAAATTCAAAGCCAAGAATATCAACTCTGGTGATATGTTTCTGGCGGCATTCTAAAATAATCTCTTCAACAAACAACCGGGTCACGGGCAGGTTCACTGGACCCACTGCCACCAGCCGCCCTGCTTTTTTCCCCTGAAAACAGTTAAACTGGGTGACCCCTTCGGCACGATAAGCGTGCAGGATCAAGTCTAAAAATGCTTTTTCTTTTGCCCTCAATTGATTTGCTTTTTCTTCTTCTCGCAGATCGGGATTGATGCCGATATAATGCTGGCGTTCATATTTACCTAAGTTTAATATTTCAAAGGCCCTCCAGCTTTTGTTTCCTGATTTTAACCCGCGTTGGACACCGATCATGCGTTTCCGGGTGGTGTGGATGGCAAACTTGCCCAGATCCGAGGCGATCCATTTGCGGCCCAATTTTTCGGCAACTGCGGCGGTGGTTCCGGAGCCGCAGAAGAAGTCGGCAACTATGTCACCTTCATTGGAGGAGGCTTTGAAAATACGTTCGAGGAGCGCCTCTGGTTTTTGGGTGGGATAATTTTGTCTCTCATCAGACATGGAATTGATGAAATTAATATCTGTCCAAATATCGTCCAAAGGTATGCCATCAACTTCATCGAGATATATTTTTAACCGCTTTCCCCCCGTATTGGTATAATAAATTTTGTTTTCCTGCTTCAGACGTTCAATTGTTTCCTTTGTTGTTTTCGATCCTAGAAAAGCATCTTTAAACCTTCTACCATTATTTTCTTCATGACAAAATCTTTGGTCGATATACTCCTGAGAATATGGAATATATTGAGTGTTATAAATGATATTAACAGATTTGGAAAATATGAAAATATCATCGTGATTTTTTCCCATCGCATTTTTACCTTTATAACCACTTGAAGTCTGCCGTTTCCACATCACATGATTTATAAAGTTACTTTTCCCAAACACCTCATCCATCACCAATCTTATATAGCCACTTACCCGCCAGTCACAATGCACATAGATACTGCCATCCTCAGCCAGCAAATCCCGCATCAGTACCAGCCGTTCATAAATCATGCTGATAAATGAATCCGCGCCCTTACCCCAGGTATCCCGATAGGCGATCTCTTCCAGCACATTGGGTTTTTTGGTCAGGGTCTCTCCGCCGATTTCAATATCCATGGAAAAGTCGGCTCCCACATCAAAGGGCGGATCGATATAGATCAGCTTGATACCGCCATGGGCTTCAATTTCTTCCCGAAGTGGCCCATTTTTCAGGGAAGATAAAATCAGTTTATTATCCCCCCATATCAGCTTGTTGTTCCAGCCTGTGATCTGTCTGCCGGTATGCCGGTCAAACAGATCCATCTGCATGGATCGATTTTCTTCGGCCCGGGGTTCATCCACCTGCTCAATCACCTGAAACGGCAATACCACATTGCAGACTTCACCGGTTTTCCCGTTCCACACCAGCTCAACTTCTTTCTTATCTTCAAACAGCAAAAATCGATACTTCTCCGGCAACGGCTTGCCCGCCTCAAGATGGCGGTTGATGTCCCTTATCTCATTATCAGTCAGCTTCATTCTATTCCTTTTGTCATTCTCTTCCCTTGTCCGCTTAATCGGCCTGTACTACCAATGATTCAACTATCTGCTTTCCCTGGCAAAATCAACAATATTTTCAACCAGCTTGACAAGGGAAACAGATTTTTGATCCTTCTCCCACGTGATTTTTAATGCCCTCTCAATCGCAAGAGGATTCTTATTTAACCCCCTGGAGGCTCTATTATCCTTTTTATGGTACCCTGTTTAAGATTTCCTTTTATTTTCGTCCTCAATGCCTTTTGTCCCGACAAAACAAGTATAGTTGTCAAATTTGATTGTTTCATCCTTGAAACTTTTAAAATTCTCTATTCTCACAGATTCGATTTTCATATTTTTTTTCTTTAATGCAACGCATCACCCGCCACTGGCAACCGGGATGCTCAATTTGCCAAAAGCCGATGCTGCCGGTGATCGGTTGTGCATGCGGTCGTTATGCGATTAAAACTTGTAAGGTGGATTCGGATTCCATGATTTTTTAGTTTCCATTATTTATATCTATTCTTATAGTGGAATCAGGCTCTTTTTTTTAATTTATTGTCGTCGAACCACCCAAATAACCGGCTTGACCGGGTCATTTGGATTGTTGAAACATTTTTTCTCAAAATTAGTTTAACTTCGAGTCCATTTTATTGAGGCTGTGTCAACAGATAGCTACCCCAGTTTTTCATGTAGATTGGAAAGGTATTTTCGCTTTGCTCCCAATCTTAATATCTTTTTAATCTGGTGGCTCGTATATTTAGGTAGATCAGGTACATTTTTTATTAGTTTTTTTGGAATAAAATCTTGCAGATATCTTTTTATAGCAACATCCATTTTTACAGCACCAGACCACATTAAACAATCAATCTCAATATTGTGGAATCCATCTAAATCTGTTCTGAGTCGGCTTAATAAGTTCTGGTTGCTTTCAGTAAGTGTGTTGTACTTTGGCAAGTCATATTTATTATTGCTTAAAAACCCAAAGTTATCTGGATTTTTAATAAAAGTTTGTATTGGATCTCTCAATAATAGTTGAAATCCATACGATTTAGTTGCTTCACGATATAAAAGTCTTCTTCTGAGCATGACAACTTGTTCCAAGCCAGCGTCCAAAGGGCGATTTAAAAGAGAAAACCAATTGGGCTTCTCAGCAAGATTCCACGTCTCCAAAAATGCAGATGCATCACAAATTATAAAAGGAACTTTATCTTTAATAATACTTTCGGATCCAAGGTTGTCATAAACCCCACCATCGGATAAATAGAAATTTTCTGGCATAGCCGCCATATTTAAAATAGGCTTGGTTGACCACCATTTTTTATAAAAATGTCTTTTAGCAGATTTTAATTTGATTGGTGCAAACATTATTGGAAAGGCTGCTGAGCAAGCAACTGCAAAAGCTACATTAATATCTCTAATATCTTTGGTGACCCCTAATAAATTACCTCCCATATCATTTTGTCTAAATCGAAACCTTTTGCCTGTATTCAAACAAGTTGAATGGCAACTCCACACAGGATAGTTTGGTAATTCAGTAAGTTTTTTATTCTTGAAGATCAAATCATCTAAGAAATGCGGGAAAAGCATACTAAATCTATTTCTAGGAAGTGCGGGATAAAGTATTTTTCGTAATATTTTTCGTCTAAGTTGACATTGGCCTAGTTTAATTAAGGGCTTTGTTACTCTGGCATCAAAATCTTGTATTGTTTTGAAACTTCCATTAGATAATGCACACATAATTTGGGCAGCAGTAAAGCTACCTCCAGACACCGAATCAATATGCGACACACTATTTTGAAGGTTTAATTCTACAAGTCTTCTAAAAACCCCAAGGCTAAAAAATGTAGCTCTGAAACCTCCTCCGGAAAAGGCTAATCTAATTGTCAATCCACCATTAGAAGACATCTTTTATTTATCCTGGTTATAGACATATGGTCGGAAAACATAATTTGATAAGGTAGCCGATATTTGGTTACCAAAATAAAAGAGCATCAGATTTAGTGTTCCTTCACAGTTAGAGTTATGTCCCCGGCAGATCCGACGATTAGCATAAGAGCAGGTTCGCCATCATTTGCCATTATTTTTGATATTGTTCTAATTAACTCCCAGTCAAGAGTACTTGGTTCTGCTGATGAAAATGCAGGGTGAGAGTGCCATTCACCAATATAACCTACTATATTGGCCGTTCGAACAGAAACGTTTTCAAGGGTCTCACGCAAACCTGATACACCTCGTGTGAAACCAGTTGTATTTGAATCACTATCGTATGGGGCAGGCAGAATATCTACAATAAATATAGATCTGATTTTGTGATCAACATATCCTAAAATAATCCCTCCTGTTTCACTCGGAAGAGACTCATACCTTATAGCCCTAAGTTTATTCGTAATCTCATTGTCCCAAATGATTCTCCAACCTGATTCTTCTGTATAAATTGCAGATTCAGCAGAAATAGTCTCACAGATTAGAGAACCGGAATGATCATTTAAAGCCCACACCCGAATCAATGATTCTGATTTCTCTTTATGGAGACGAAGCTGTCTTGCTAATATTGCAGCATTTAGTTGAATTGTCTCATAAGATATTACAGCCGATATATCCCGGCACCCAGCCCCCACCCATAAATGCCCTAAATTTCCAGTGAGATGATCTTCACCCCATTCATTATTAATGATAGCTCTATAATATTGAGCCTCAAGAGAGTCTAATCTTGTTTTCCTTTCTTCATCCTCAAGCATTAATACCGACCCTGTACCAGAAGGTGTAACAAAAAGAGAACAAGATCGACCAATATCAGTAACAAGAGAAAGTTCTCTGGGAATATCCAATGTTGTCGATATATCTACAATCAAATTTGAAGAATCAATAGCTGATTTCAGCTTTTGGTTATCCCAATTAGTGGCTTTATCAATAATCGCTGAAGAATTATAATGGCCTGGATGGAAATTGTCATCTACTAAATATTTCACAATCTCAGCTTTATAATGACCAATATGACTATTGCGGGCTATATGCCTGATAGTATTGTGTGATTTGAGAATATCATCGTCAACAAATACCCACTCGCCCCATGCCTCTTTTGTCCATATGTCAGACACAGCACCTCCCAGCGCGCCAACCCCTATGATAATCCCCTTGAACTTTGATTTTTCAGGTTCAATTCCTGATTGTTTTTGAGCAGACAATCTGTCGACATCGGATTTAACCTCAATTGGTAAAATTTCCAAACTTCTCCATTCTGTGTTCTGTTGTACCAAATTACCCAAAATGGGGACGGCATAAAGTTTACCATCCATTCCATCTTGAAGGACACCAGTGGCTTTCCCTAAAACCGTTATGCCCACTGTAGTATGGAATGCATTTGTGTATACTGTTTCTACACTTGAGTCAGATGTTCTTTTAATTGGTGTATTGACTATGATGAGACAACGGTCTTCAGATTTTAATGTGAGCCCGCCCTCTGAACGATTTTTAATGGATTTACATAAACTCTCAAACAGATTAAAACCCCTTTCAAGATATTGATCATGAAGCCTGCCAAGCAAATTGGGTGTAAAATTTATTTGACAGTGAACAACAGGAGGGGAGTTAAGGGTAAATATTTCAAGATTCGGAAGATCAGAAGTTTCTTTTCTTTTACTATCAACAAATTTAACTCTTATAATTTTTAACTCTTTATCTGATAACAAAATAGGGCAACAAATCATTAACAGCGATTTGTCATTAAATTTTTCTTTATAATCTGGGGGCAGTACAATCTCAAATGGGCTTTCAAAATACAACCGTTCAAGTGCTTGATCTTCCCTGTGTAATAAGTTCTTTGCAGTTTCTGTTAACCACCATAAAATTCTTTTAAGGTGTTTTTGCGGTGTCCATGTCCTTTCAACTGTAGTCCAATCTTGAAAATATAAACAAAAGCTAACTGGTTCATTTGGCGGGACATGATTCAGATGGGATACTAATGGAAAATTTTTTCGAAGGGCTCTAACTTCCGGAATCTTGTTCTCTTGAAAGACCAAGGCCAATCTTTCACGGACTTTAATTCCTTGTGTATTTCGTGAAGGGACTTGATCATTGACGCAATCAACAATAATGATATCTTTGTATTCGGTTGGTCCTAAATCAATTTTTCGCAGTTCAATCACATCGAAGCTACCTTTTTCCTGGCAAAGCTTCAGTGTCTTTTTTGCAAAAGGATGTTTAAGACTTTCAGAATTTAAATCTGTTAATGACTCACCAAAAACAATGTAATCCATACTTATTCGCCAGCCCTTGGTGCAGGTTTGGAGGTTGCAAGGACTGTAGCCGGGATAGCCACGCTTTTTAAAGTAATACCATCATTCCCAATATTAAAAATAAGTGGTTCTGGTATTTTTTTATTTGGCTCCTCCATTGTAACCAGAAATTTTGCGCCATTAATTTGTCTTAGATATCTCAAATAACATTTTTTTGCCTGAATATGTGGAGGTTGGATCAGCTTATAACTGTCATTATCGTCTCCAATAGGATTGCTTGAACTCACTATATAAGCTCCTTCTTTGCCGGATAAAAGCAATTCTTTTACAAGAGTCGTTGGGACTGTTTCCTTCTCTCCTTTTTCGTCACTTAGAGTTTTATAGCTACAATGGTGTGGCAAATCAAACAAATCCCAAGCAAGACGGTCTTGGTTACCGTGATATTTCGAAATGCTGACTATTTCTTCAAGGGTTTGCCATTCAGAGTCACCAGTTGCCAAATAGTCGAAAATATTAGTCCCTGATTGAAATCTAATGTTAAAAATAAGTGCAGTTGGATTCCTTAAGTCATCTCCTTCATCCGTATGCTTAATAAATGGAGAGTGACAAAAAACCTCCATTCCATCATTATTCATGTTTAGACCATCTACTATTTGACCGGCATCAGTTATAAGATGTCGTCGAGATTCAAGTGTGATACCATTAGATTCCAACCATTTTTTCAATTTATCTGGTTTTGAAAAAATCCGAATATCCTTCCCTTTCTTCAGCCTATAACGTGCCTCCTGCCTCCATATCACAAACTCACTGCTTTGTTCGGTAGTTGTTGCGGTTTCCAAAATCATTGCGGCAGGGACCCACAATTCTTTAATTTTTATGCGTCCATTGCCTTGATATTTTTCTGCATGTTGCAATTCAAAGAATTCCGTACTATTCTCGATGTGATCTTTATCGCTATGAGTGAAAGCAACTATATCAAAATAATCCTTGTTCGCTTCTTTTAGCTCTTTCGTTAGTTGGTCTATTAAATTAATTGAGGGGCCATCACCAATTTGATGTCTAAAATCAAAAAGAATCCGCTTGCCGTTGTTTAGAACAATTTGACTGGTATCTCCATTGCTAACTGGATAAAATATGACTTGATGCATAGCATCTCCTTTAAATATTTAGATTTTTCCTTGTAAGCGCTGAACGATTCTAAATAACCGGTTCGTCCGGTTCATTTGGCTGTTTGAAATCAGCTCAGATTCTTAAACTGCTATTTTTGGGGTCGAAAACGTTAACCTAAGATGTTTTTAGTGGTGTTTTTCTAAGGTTTGTTTAATATTTTCAACCTGTTGATTTGGTCCGACAAGAAAATGAGAAAATGAAAAGAAAATGAAAAATGACCATGGCATCATCGATCCGCTTGCCGATATCCGGCTGTTTCGCATGGCCGGCAAGAAAGCTCCAACGGGCAATTTCAGGAACAAAGAAAACACTTTCCGCTATGTATTCATCCTTGTCTTCCGGGTTGGCATCTTCGTATTCCCCTTTACCCTCAACCAGTTTTGCATGCAGCTCTTCAAAGGAATCTGAAATGTACTTGAGAAAAATCAACCCCATAACAACGTGTTTGTACTCCGAGGCATCTATATTTTTTCGCAGTTTGTCTGCCGTCAGCCAGAGGGTTTTTTCAAAGGGCTGATCATCTGCTTTCTTGTTTACCATTGTGTCCTTTTCTCCAAATTTCCAATATCCAACCAGCAATGAGTTTCCGCAGGCATGATAGACCGCCGGAAAACAGAATGCAAGATACTTTGGCGGTAGAAAAAGCTTCTACATTAATCCCAATGTTCTTTTTCATAAATGCTTTGTGCTTCCCGGCTCAGCGGCTGTGATGAACAACCGGATCGGACAAAAAATTTTCCCCGCCCTTCAAATGCAGTAAATATGGGTTTGCTGCTTTTGGAAATTTTAACATGGCAAATTGTTTGATGGTCATACTTTGGAAAATTTATTTTGATATGGGTGCTATATTCATTGCCGATATAGGTTTGAATCACTTCAATCAGTTTCAACTCAAACCCATCCAGATCATTTTTTTTCAATGTAGACAAATCATCATTCAATCCCAGTGCATTCATGTTATCATCAACACCAATTAAAAGATTTCCCCCATTGCTGTTGAGAAATGCGGCAATGGTTTTAGCAACAACATATTCCAGTTTTTTATTCATCGTTTTCTGGCGCAGGTCATATCGTAAGGTAGATTTAAACTCGACCGTTTCAGATTCGCCGCCTAAAATAAGTTCTTCTATCTCTCCTTTTACCGGTTCCTTGTGGGTCAGCTCAACCCTGGCTTTCAGTTCATCAAAAATACGCTTGGCCCTGGCTTGAAGGAACACCGCATAGTCGTCGCTTTCAATACCAAATCCGTTGAGGTCAATAAAATGGGAATTCAAAGCCGTGTTAATTTGATCGTTTTCATCTTTGAAGTCACCAATATAGGTGGCAGGGGATTTAGAGCCAATTTTATGCTTGTTGAGATGATCGCTGACAAATGTAATATTCATAAGGCTGTTGCTGTTAAATGGGGTTTTGTCCTTTAAATATGCCTTTGGAAAGAAGTGGTGGTAGTTTTTACTGCTGGCTACCTTAAGCCATGAATTATCAAGAATAACTTTGCCGTTGTCCTGAAAATCTTTGGGTTCCTGATAAGCTAAGAGGCACAAGATTGCTTTGCAATAACTGTTTCCTGCACTGAAATTGGTGTCGATCAGGGCTTGGGGTGAATCTAAATATATTTTGATGTCACTGTAGTCTGGACGTTCAATATTGTTGAGTATTTTATCTATCCGCTTGATATCCTGGGCCAACCTGGACTCAGAAGAACTGGAATACCGGAACGAAAGCGACATTCGCCAGAAAAATTCTTCCAGAAATTTACGCTGTTGCGCCTGGGGCTTTTCTTTCTTGTAGTAAAAGAAATAGGCAAAAGGCACCAATAATGAATCATATGGCAGTAGCTGTGATACAGGAATCCGATAAGTCGTTCTGAAATAGTCAATGCTGTCTTTGAGCGCTGAAATGGCGTCATCCCAGGTATCAATGATGACTTGCTTATCAAGTGTCAATATTGTTTTGCGTTTGCACTCCTTGGTACGGCTCAATATCAACGAAAGTACACTCAAGATAACCGTGCTGGAGATCCCTTCATATTTAATGTCTTTGAGTTCCTTTATAAAGGCGCTCCATTTGGTTTGCATATCAAAATTTTGTTTTTCATCATAGGTTTTCGCTGCCATGATTTCAAACAGGGTAAGGGTCTGCCCACCGGTGTTGATACGGGTAAATACCTCAATAGCAGAATCTATGTCTTCCTTTCTGAGTACAACAGTGGAAAATGCATAGGGTTTAAAAGCAGTTGAGTAGCTGTCCACCAGCTCAAGTTCATCCTCGCTGAATCTATCAGATAACGCCTTGGCCTTGCTGAACGAAAAATTTAACACTTCGTTAAGAGATAAATATTTTTCACCTAAGGGTTCTGCGGAGATTACCTGATTGTCATTCCCATTAATATCTTTATCCAGGTTGACCACGATATCATGATAATTGGTGATTTTTTTTTCACCTGTTTTTTGTATTTCTGCTCCGAGATAAGCCGCATAAAGAGAGGTAATCCGTTGCTGACCATCCAGCACATACTGAACCTTGGTGCCTTCAGGAGTTGGAGGAATTTCCAGGTTCCCGACATTTTTTATATCATTGATTCGTTCATCGGTCTGCCAAAGGATAAATGTGCCGATGGGATACCCTTTTAGAATACTATCCAATAACTTTGCTGTTTTCTCAATGCTCCAGACAAACTCACGTTGAAATTTGGGAATTTTAATTATCCCTTTTTGAATCTCTGATATGAGATCCGAATATTTTTTGGAATCTGGCTTGGGTTGTTCAAAATTCATTTGAAAGATTTCCTTTTATCGTGGTGTAACATTTCCAAATCACCGGCTTGTCCGTGTGCATTTGGCTTGTTGAATATTTGTCCTGATTTTCTATATCGCTCTTTTTGGCCCCGAAAAAGCGATTATAGGCCCGTTTTAGGAGGTGTTTTCTAAGCTACATCCTTAATTGACAGCCTTCTTGCTTGGTCCGACCCCAGGCCCATGTTTTTAAAGCTATCTCCTTAATTGACAGCCCTCTTGCTCGACCCCAGACATCACTCACGTAAATAATATATTTCACGATCTTTTTGTGACAACTGCTGTGATTCTGTTGCAACGAGGTAGGTCTTATCAATAATCGACTGAAAATTCTCCCAGGCTTTTATAACCAAGCGGATTGGAATTCCCTCTTCAAAAATCGGACCTTCAAGTTTAAACTCAAACGTTTCTATATTCTTAGCTCAGTTTCTTAGAGGCACCGTTTCCCAGTCCGAGTTCATGCAGTTGTTAGGCAATGTTTTGAGATACTCCGATATGTAAAGCAAAGGGGATCTCCTCAAATAACCGGGGTCACCAATCCAGCCTCTCGGATAAGCGCATCTATTAATTTCAATAGTTTCGATACATCGTAATTACCGTTTTGCAGCTGGTGATCAGACTGCTCGTAAAAATGCTTTGAATAGGATTCTTTATAATCTAACACTCCATGCCATGCGTCGATATCCTTTTTGAAATTACTCCATGTGACCTGTGCAGAGGGATATTGTTCTAAACGAGAATCAAGATAGCACTCAATCGCGGCGGCCCGTCCATTTATATCGGAAGTGGTCACTCCTTCAGGCCCGAGAGTTTTAAAATCCTTAAATTCCTCAAGAACAGGTAGGATCATCGCTCTCATATTGGCAGGAGGGTTCAACTTTTCAAGCTTACGAAAAGCGTCAACGCCCTCTGCGTCGTTATCGAAAACGAATAAGACCTGATTGAGAACCTCGATTCGTAAAAGCCCCTCTGCAAATTTTACGAGATTGCCGGTTCCCCAGAAAGGATGGCGCTCATCAACATCCACGAAATTGAAAAAATCTGCCACGTCCGGGCGTAGGACATCGAGTGCCCGTCGAATGATGCGTGCGTCTGATGTACCTTCGGTTGCGATTAAAATTTTTTGCTTTTGCAGCGCTCCGGCCCGGAATGCATCACGTTGAACCCAGCCCGCATGGACAATAGGACCAAACTCCCATGTAACCTCAATCTCAGTATTTGCTGTATTTTGGGCAAAGACTTGAAGCATCGCTTCCGCACTGAGGATGCAAACTTTCGCAGATAGATAACTGGCTTCGGACCAATAAAGATCAGAATCTTCAGACCAAGGAATTCGATTAAATAAGTCTATATCAGCGGCGAAGCGCCCCTGAGAAATTATGTCTTGGTCTGGTGTATCGTACTCGATATAGTCGCTTTTCAAATCAACCAGTGGATAGCGACATGTCAAATTGCAGAATTCTTCAAACGTAAGATATTCCTTTTTTGATTCTTCTATATCAGTATCGTTTAAAATTTCTTCTGCTTCTACAACTAAAGCTTGGTACTCAGCTCGTGCAGCCTCAAGTGTATAACCGAGTAAATTGAGACGAGGCAAGACACGAGATAGAGTTCTAACAAAAACCTCCTCCGCTTCATCAAGTTCGTGCTTTTCTTCTGGGTTTTCTTCGTAATATTCGTAATTTATTGCTTCAGACTTTCGGCGTGTTAAATCACTACTCTGAAATAAAAACCCATAATCTATACCCATATGATTTTTGGAATACGATAGGGAAACGTTTCCAATGCATAGCTCTATCGAAGTACCCATTTAATTTGCCTTCTCATGAAAAACATTATTATTGCGGGCTATATTATATTACACTCGTTCTGCCAACGAGCCGTCCACTGCAACAGCAATGTTATGCTTTATTATCAATTTTGACCTGTTCCATTGCCTTTGTAAGTTCCTCATTTTTGGAAAGGTCATAATCCCAAATAATTTTTTCAAATCTTCTCAATCGAGCTAAATTCAATGTGCAGGTTTTAATAACTGCAAATTTTATATTTTTCATATTCGGTTTATAATATTTTTTAAATGATAACCGTAAAAATACAGTTTCATATAGAAAGGTTACTGCCAAGAAATATATTAACGGAATCAATAGAACAGTTAAGCCTAATGGCAGGGTAAATTTTTTTAGTGTAGTTGATGTTAAAAAATTGCTGGAGTCAGAAAAGGCTACGGAAAACGAAAACAGTATATATGTGAATCCGATAGTTGATAGCACAAAGGTGATTGGTTTTTGAATAATTTTATGTTCATCTTTGTACTCTGTTAATACTCCCATCGCACCCAATAGGGCAGTTACCGGTACTGCAATTAACTCGATGGGGAGATTAAAAACATATGTATTAATCACAAATTGAATTAAAACGAACACTTTAAAATTTTTTATCAATAAATTTTTGAAGAAATTTTCATCTTTTTCCGCTTCAGGAATATTTGCAAATAGGACAAGACCAACACCAAAAAACCATACAACTGTATCTTTGATAAGAAAAGGTTCCCAGAAGCCAATTTCATTAAATAGCTGTAATAAAATTAATACATAAGATGAAAACAATAAAACAATAATAAATAGCTTTGGTGCGAAGAATGTTTTTAATAAATGGAATAATGATTTCCGAACATCTTTTTTTGATAACGCCCACATAAAAAATATTGCCGACCAAAAGATTATGGCTTTTTCTCTGTTGTTAATTTCAAGAAAAATTATTCGTATAGTTTCCATGATTTTTGATCATCTCATAAAATCAGAATCGTTTTTATAGTGGTACAACGTCGCGGCTCTCCGACGCGAGAAACGAGCGGGTGAAACTGTAGCTTGCTATGCCTAATTTGGGGTTAGAATCCTTTCGTACTCCCGTTCTAACCAAAAACAAAAATTTTCAATTACTTGAACTGTCGCCTCTAATTTTTCTTTATCAATGTATACTTGAGGCATCATCCACCAAGAGTTATCGTCTTTAAAAAGTGTCTTCCTGTCTAAATCTGATACAAAGTGGGGGCTGGGATGCCGAGATAAATCTTTTTTAGAGTGTTTTATACGATTGCTGGTGATGTCTTCTTCATGCTGCGTTCTGTTCCTGGCAAGTACGATTTGTTCAATAACTTCAAAATCCACCGGGCATTGAGAATAATCCACGCCAAAATCTTCAGTTATTTTCTTATAAGCATGTAACCAGCCTTTTTTGTTCTTTCTTTTAAGCGGCTTATCACTTCTTTCAAAACGGTCTGCCCAACAGCTAAGGTAAAGCTGAAGAGCAGACGACAGCATTGACAACGATGCCAAACCTACCGAATTATATGCATCATTTGCCTCTAACCACTCATTTAAAAAGGGTGGCTCGCCATCTTCACTATATGGTGGATCGTCATATGGACTGTCACCGTTATCAATGGCATCCATAATACCAATAAAAGGCTTTGACGCATTCTCATGGAAGTAACGAGTAAATTTAGACCGCTCTTTTAAAAAAAATTGAATATCCATAGTTATCTCCGAAAAGAAGGCATAATGTTTAGGATCTCCGGCTTAAAAATGTGAAAAAAACTCAACTGGCATATTGACCGTAGCATCCTACTTGTTGGACGATGCGGTAGATGAGTTATACCTATTATATATGGGGATTTCTAAAAAACTCCCATCCAAGCTCATAAAGTCTGCCTTACAAAACAAAATCTTTAAATGATTACAAGCCAATAAAATGGCCCTCCTGCTGACGGAGTCAGCATTCGTACAACTTTGAACATCTGCGGCTTGCCCGTAGCATGTTCGTTGTTAGAAATTATTTCAAGCAATGGTCAAACGTAGACTTGACCCCTTTTTCTTTTGATAACTGTTAAAAAATGGCTTGACTTGGTCTCCAGCTTTTTAGGGGAGGATCAAAATATATTTTCTTCAGTTTCAGAAACGAAATCAGAATATAGAGGTTTCAACTGTTTATTGCTGTAATTTTTTCGTATCAAGAAGTGCATTAAGTTTTTTTTGGGCACAAAACTTACATGAATCTTTATCATTATTGCTATACTTGATAGCCTTTTTATAAGAATGCGCGGCTAAATCAATTTCATTTAATTTTACATGAATAATTCCCTTCCAGTACCATGCATCCGCGTTCTTGGGGTCAATTTCTACAGCTTTAGAAAAATCGTATATAGCCTTGTCAAATTCATTTATTTTATTATAACTCCAGCCTCTAAATTTATATATGTTTGAAATTTCGTTACTGTGTTCTTTTTGAATATCAATTACATCAGAAAAATCCAAAATAGCTAATTTTGATTCATTAATTTTACCATACGCCCATCCCCTCTTTATCTTAGCGTTAAGGTACTCATTATCAAATAATCCAGGTCTTTTTTCACAAATATTTATAGCATCGCTGTAATCTTTAATTGCAGATAAATTATCTTCTGATAGCTCAATAAAAGTATCCCCTCGTGCTGTATACAAGAAAGGAAAGTAGTCATATTCGTCTATCGATTTTGTATATAACTCTATTGCCTTTTTATAATTTTTAAGTTCCCTGTAATTTTGTGCTAAATTTATGTAACCCATTAGGTCATGAACCACTGAAAATGCTTTGAGTCTGTATTTTAGTGCTTGATCAGGAAGTTTTAAACGATCATAAATAAATCCGCATGTATGGTAAGCATCTTCATCATCAAAATTTAAATTAATAATTTTTTCACATATAGGTATAGCAGGATCGAGGCTATCAGAGGCCAAATAACATCGCAAAATCATATCGTAAATCACAGAATTTCTGATTAACTCATCATCGTTATTTTTTTCGTTTATTGCTCTATAAAAGTATGAAATAGCAAAATGGTATTCCCTTTGTGCCATATATTTCATTCCAACTACACTCAAAGCAATACTTAATATATCATCTGTGAAAACAGATAATTTTATGTCTTTGAAAGGTTTTTCTATAGACTCATAGGCTAATGTGGGATCTAAAATTGTAAAATCATTCTCAGCGACTATATTGTTTAATATTGGAGATTTACTATAATCGTTTGAGACGATTGTGATATTAGGTATTATTCTATTTAGCGTGTTGTCCCCCCATAATACTATTTTGGCATTATATTTCTCACCAATATCCCTTGCTTGCTGGTGAAAACGGATAGTATGTGACTCATATAGTGGCAACTTGACGGCTATACTGTTATTTACTCTTTCTTTATTTAATAGTGCATTTATAGTGGTAACAATTGAATGCTGTATTCTAAGTCCATTTTCTTTCTCTGTTTTTGATGAGCCAGTAAAAGTAGCGATTAATATACCAAATGTTTTATTATTAAAGGGCTTAATTTTTCTTTCAGTCTCTGGCTCTTCAGCAATAGTTGCTATTTTTTTACCTATTTCTTCAGTAAATGATATGAATCCCTTCCATAACGGAAATCCAATGATAAGTATAAGAAAAAATATGAAGGCTTTTTTCTTATTTTCTCGAAATAGATTCCACCAACTATTCAATTGATTTAGAGCCATACTTTCCTGATATTATATAAGTAAAAGTAATATTTTACTTATGCGTTTTACATGAATGTATTAATAGGTAGTGCAGCCGCCGTGAACACTTCAAATCAAAGTTGCCCGGTGCATTTGACTTGTTTGATAACCCCTAAAAAGTAGTTTAACTCGACCTCCCGTTTTTTAGGGGGAGGATCAGCTTTTCTTTTGTAAATTTACAGCATCAGAATGTTCCTTTTATTCGTCCATTTTATCAATTGGCAGATCTGTGTACCCTTCAAAATCATGGTCTTCGGGTAGTTTGAGTTTTGCGGCTTTTAGAATGGCTAATTCAGAATTTTTAGATTGTCTACGCGAATAAACTTGAAAATTACTATTACATCCATTTAATAATACAATAAATTCATCTGCAGTATAATCTTTTATGTTTTTCTTGATGTACCTATCATAGTAAGTGTCGGCCCGATCAAAATCACCACTACTAATGTAGCAGGCAATTCCAAACCTACGATACTCCTCATCAAAACCTAATTCGCGGCAAACGGACCTGATTTTCATTACATGCTCTAACTTTACATATTTCCCTTCGAGGCCATATTTTTTAGAAAATTCATCTGTGATTTTCTTTGTTAAATCGTTCATGTGTTGTCTTGGATCATTCTGTAAAAAAAATGCAATTCCAAAATAAGAAAGGTTTTCATGAAGGACAGGTTTAATTAGTTCCTTTGCCGCATCATTCAATGAATCATAGATTTCTTTTTCTAACGAAACGAACTCTATTATAGATTTGACTATTTGGGTCTCATTTGAAATACTTGAATAATAAGCCACTTCGGTTTTTATAGCATCCTGTATAGCGATTCTATCTTTGTTATAAATAAGTTTAAGTGCCCTCAAATTTATTTTTCGATTTTCAGAAGCCTTTTCATCTTCCAATCTAAATACGAACTTCCAAAAACCACGAAATAGCTTTAGCATAATTTTTTTATTAAGAGATTTTAAATATTTCGCATCTAAGTATTTCAGTAATGCCTTATCGCCAGGCATTAGGTCCTTAATCTTCTCCAAGTCAGATAGAATGGTGTTCAGAATCTTTTGGGTTAAAAATGGTGGCTTAGTAAAAAGTACTTCCATGCTATTCCTTATATCGTTCCTTACCATTTCCTCCGTTGGTTCAAAAAGAGTATCTTCATCACTAATAACCGGGTGTGCTGAAAGGTGGCGATTTTTCTGAATAAGAGACAACTTATGACGCGAAGCAGTATCTATCAGTTGTGTTC
>JAQICW010000586.1 GCA_027858355.1 Desulfobacula sp. | reverse complement strand
CTGGACAACCTCACGCTGGGAGAGAAGGTGGAAAGCCCTGCTGCGCTCGACATCCCCCTCGAGCTTGCCGTTGCGCTCCTCAAAGATGCCGATGGCTTGATCGACATCGGGCTCCCGGTTTCCGGCAGTCTGGACGATCCTCAGTTCAGCTACGGGGATCTCATATGGAAAACCCTTATCAATTTTTTCACCGAAATCGTCACTTCCCCTTTCAAGGCACTGGCTGGCATGCTCGAAGTGGAAAATGAGAATCTTGCGACCATTGAGTTTGAGCCGGGCAGGGCCGTGTTGCCTCCTCCTGAGCGAGAAAAAGTGAAGACCCTTTCCGAAGCCCTTGCCAAGCGCCCGCAACTCACGCTGAAAATCCAGGGCCGGTTTGATCCGGTCGAAGACGGTGAGGCCCTGAAATCCATGGTGATCCGGCATGAAATTGCCGGGCGCGTGGGTAGAGTGGTTGGTCCCGACGAAGATGCTGGACCAATGGATGTTAGCAATCCCCTGGTCCAGCTCGCCATCGAAACGATGGTCACCGAGCGAATTTCCGCCGATGTGCTGGCCACGGTCAAGGAGAGTGCGGCAAAGCGGGCGGCTGTAACGGACAAAGAAGCGGGAAAGGCGGCAAAAAAAGAGGATAAGAAGCAAGCTATGCTCCCGCCAGGCCAGTCCCGCGAGCTTTATACCGACCTACTTCAAAACCTTGTCGAAGCGTATCCAGTAACGGAAGTCCGGTTGAACGAATTGGCCCGTGAACGGGCAGCAGCGATCAAGCAGGGATTTGTGGAAGCGGGAACGATCGATGAGAGAAGGCTGATGGTCCTTGAACCCTCAGCCACTAAAGAAGAGAACGAGAAAACCGTATCTTCCGAGCTCACCCTGGATGTTCGTCGTTGAGATGTCTCAGAGCCTGTTTGAAAATTGTTTCCGGCTGGGGAGGTTACATTGGTGAGTCGGTCTGATCCAGTTACCAGAGTCTTCACATGGTCTTCCAACACAAATTACCAACACTGGTATGGCGTTTCTTTTCGCCCTTATCTGCAGGGACAGGATTCCATTCTGGTCAGCAGGTCGGCATCTACCAGACCTGATGAGCTGGGACAAGCACAAGCCGGAACCCCAAGCGGTAGTTCCGGTAATCGGGAGTGAGCCCGTAACGATCAGCAGAACGGCAGCTCCTGGCATTGCTGCTCCAGCTGCCGCCCCGGCTCACCCGAGTTCCTTCAGAAGATGGTCCCTTCGGATCTATCTCTGCCCCCGGGGGATAATTCCCATTCCAGTCAAGGCACCATTCATAAACATTTCCGTGCATGTCATACAATCCCCATTTGTTGACCTTTTTCTGAGCCACAGGATGTGTTTTTCCCCCTGAATTTTTACCAAACCACCCGTAATAAACCAGCTGATCCGGGCTGTCTCCATAGCAATAGGCTGTGGAAGCCCCTGCCCTTGATGCATATTCCCACTCGGCTTCTGTTGGCAGGCGGTATTTCTGGGTGTTTTCCTTTTCATTCAGGTTGATAATAAACTGCTGTACATCATCCCATGATACTTCTTCAACAGGACAATCCCCGCCGCAGTTGCTGAACCTTGAAGGATTGGACCCCATTACAGAATACCACTGGGCCTGGGTCACTTCCGTTGTCTGCATATAAAAGCTCTTGGTCAACGTCACCTTGTGCTGGACCTCATCATCATCCCTATTTGCTTCATTTCGTGGGCTCCCCATCATAAATGATCCCGGATTGATTAATTTAAATTCCATTCCAATGGAATTTTTAGTGGCATCCCCGCTGACCGTTGAAAACTGAGCGCCATCCGACTCCCCTGACACAGGCTGCAACGCTCCAAAATTTCCCGCTACCTGCTTAATCCCGTCTCCGACATAAATTCGTGAAAATTTATCTTTATATACCGCTTCCACGGTGATGGATAAATCCAGGTTCAACGTCAACTTTTCCGTGGCAAGTGTCCCCCGCATGACATCCCCATTGGTTTTCTTAACGACAGCGGTCACATTATCCCCGCCCTGCATCTGGATGGATTTTATTTCGAAAAATGCAACTGGGATGTCCGCATAATCCGTACCAATGATGATATTTTTTTCGACAGTCTTCCCAGTTAAAAGATCCCCGTTCGACATGATATAAAGATCGGATGCGCGGTTGGTATCCAAAAGAGAGGATTCCTTTTTTTCTTTCTGGAAAAGGATGAATTTTATTTTTTCCTTCCTCAATTGAATAGTGTTTCCCGATGTCCCGATCTGAAATTTGATGATCCGGTCTGTTAAAATACCAGTAAGCCTGTTGTAATTGGTGGTCACAATGGCTTCAGTATTGGAACGAGAGCCTTCAAAAGAAACTCCGGCACAAAATTTAACCGGCACCTGGATCAATCCATAGGGAGTGTTGATATTAAGCCCTTGATTTACGACTTTTCCCCGGAGCACATCCTTGTTCCTAAAATAGATCACATCCTCTGCATTTGACCGCTTTTGTTCAAAAACAGAATCAATGGGTGCAAGACTGCTTGAAAACGAATTGGTGGCAAAACAAATAGATAAAACTACTATAACCAGTAAGTAAAAAATAAATTTCTTGAATATTGAAAAGTTCATGGTTTCCTTTCTCCGATGTCCTATCTGAATAATGGTTTTAATATCTTAGTTACGCATTTGGGTTTATAGTTTTCAATACTAATATTAACTGAATATCTTTCATTAAAAGGTAAAATTCAAAATTTTTCAAATGCAACGACAGGGTACACTATCGGGGGAGGATCACCTTTCCATTAGGCCAATACCTGCATACATCCATACTTTCTTTTTGTTTGCAAATCTATGTGGTGTCTAAATAATTGCTGATATGGTTGCAGCATGGATCAGACCTATCCCAGGTATCTTCATGAGCTTTTTTGCTTTGACATCCGTCTCGTCAATAAATTTGATCATACAACCTCCGCTTACTGTTTGGAGATATAGGCCGCCAGATCAAGCATGCGGACGGAATACCCAAATTCGTTGTCATACCAGACCAGCGCCTTGATTAATTTGTCATTCACGACTCTGGTAAATGATC
>JAQICW010000543.1 GCA_027858355.1 Desulfobacula sp. | reverse complement strand
TTCATCCAGGCTGTTTCCCTTGAGCCTGATTTCTATGGGAAGTCCGCCAGGACCAATAGCAGGTTCCTTAAAGGCAATGGCAATGGCATCCGGGATGTCCCCGGCAAAGGTTCGCCACTTGCTGATAATATCATCCATTGTGCCGGTTCTTTTTTCCGCATTTAACAGGTCCAGGGATATGGTTGCCACATGACAGCCCTTTTCCCCTGCATCTGCATTGATATTGTACAATACGCTGATATGCTTCACTACATCCGTACCCCCGGGCTGGGACGAGGAAAGCTGTTCATTCATTTTTTGGGCCGCTGTGACCATCTGGTCCACATAGGTTTCTGTTCTTTCCAGGGGTGTTCCCTGGGGGAAAAGAATTCTGGCCTGGAGCACATCCCCTTCAATATCCGGAAAAGCCTGAATTTTAAGACGTCCGCCCACAATCATGGATATGGAGGCAATGAAGGCAAAGATGACAAGCCCGATAAACAGATACCTAAAATTCACTGCGACATCAACGACTCTGCCCAGAAACTTTTCCCGAATCCAGTCAAGACCTGTTTCCATCTTCTGCCGGAACTTATTTTTTTGATTTCTCTGTCCTTCACCATTATGGTTTGAAAGAGAATGGGACAAATGATTGGGAAGAATAAAGAATGCTTCCACAAGACTCACTGACAGGGTCAGGATCAAAATCACAGGGATGACATAGAGCACCTTTCCGATATCCCCTGCCATGCTCAACCCCAGAGCCCCGAAAATAAACACTGTGGTTAAAAATGAAGAAAACACACCTGCTGACACTTCAGAAATACCATCCACAACTGCGTTAAAGGAATTTTTGCCCCTCTCAAGGTGAGCCGCAATATTTTCAGCAATCACAATGGCATCATCCATGAGAAGGCCAAGCCCAATTAAAAGGCCCACCATGGAGAGCATGTTGATGGAAAGCCCCATATGTTTCATAAAGAAAAAAGTCAGGCAAAAAGAGACTGGCAGCCCCATGGCCACCCAGAAGGAAAAGCCAAAAGGGAAAAAAAGTAACATGGCTAAGAAGACTAGGACCAGCCCCTGCACTGCATTTTTTATCAACATCAACAGCCGGTCCCGAACAATCTTGGATACATTCTGGGTAAGAGAAAATGACACACCTGGTGGTGCCATGGCCTGTTCTTCCTTTAAAAACTGAGCCACCACATCCATAATTCTTAAAGCATCTTCTGACTTGGTTTTGGTGATCTGGAGAAGCCCTGCGCGTTTTCCATCAAACAGGATCTTATCCTCATCATCCATGAACCGGTCAGAAATCCCGGCAATATCCCCCAGACGGATTTCAGCACCCGTCCCTGAAGAGACCACAATGAGGTTTTCCAGATCATGGCGTGTCTTTCTTTCTTCAGAAAACCGAATCAGGATATCAGACTCCCTTGTTTCCAGGCTCCCCGCCGGCAGATCCAGGTTCTGGGATGCCACGACCCCTTCAATATCAGATATGGAAAGGCCCAGCCGCATCATATTGTAGAACGGGATTTCAATTAAAAATTCATGGCCTGAAAACCCGAGGATTTCCACCTGGGAAATCTTATCAAGCCGCTTTAAGCGATCTTTTAAATCTTTACAATAAAACTTCAGGTGCAAAGGGCTCATGGGTCCTGTGACTGCCACAGAAACAACCGGATCTGTCCTGTTGACCCTTTTGACAATTACATCTTCCACTTGCCCGGGAAAATCATTAATCGCCTCAACTTCGGTCTTAATATCATTGAAAAACTCGATAATATCATTGCCTTCAACCATTTCCACCACAACAGATGCCATGTTTTCCATGGCCGTGCTCTTTACCTCGGCAATATTGCTCACACTGTCAATGGCATCTTCAATGCGCCGGCATACCGAGGATTCCACATCCTCGGCAGTGGCCCCGGGATAGGCCACCGAAATTTCAATTGCATTGACTGAAAAATCCGGAAAGGTTTCCCGTTTCAGATCCGTCACTGAAATGGCACCCAGGGCGAGAAACAGTAGCATCATGAGATTGGCTGCCGTTGGGTGGGCAGCCATATAGGAGATGACCTGTTTAAATACGTTCATTGTATGTCAGCCTCCCCAAGGGCCTGTTGCTTCAATAGTTCCAGAACATCCCCGGCCTGAACCGGTTTCAACAGCATCCCCTGTACAGCCGGCATAAGATCTGCCAGCACAAGAGTTTCTCCCTCTTTAAGGCCGTTGGACAGCACTGCCATATCCGCCATATTGAACTCAACACTCACTGGTCTGATTTCAAGACGGTTTTCAGGGGTACAGATATAGACATTTTTGTCATGGACAGCACTTCTGGGCACCACAAACCGGTCTGGTAAAGGCTTGCCCTTCAGTTCCACTTCCACATACATATTGGTGATCAAAGGCGGTCTTTTGCCGGGGATCACATTTTCATAGGGCTTGTCCAC
>JAQICW010000529.1 GCA_027858355.1 Desulfobacula sp. | reverse complement strand
CCTTTAAAGCATTCGGGGCTAAAGTCCCACAAGAGATTTCTGCCATCTTAAAAATGGATAGAAAAATTAATGTACAAAAACAGCTTGAGAAAAAGGCCCCCATTTTTCTTTTATCGGAATCCCCAGGGGATGTTGCAAAACATTTGAATGATGTCTCAAACCTGGGGGGAATCGACACCGCTATAGATGCCGGCAAAGTAGACTTGAAGCACTCTCAACGTAATAAAAAGGTGACCGATACCCAAATTAACGCAAAAACAATTGAACTAAAAAAGTATACCCGGCTGGCAGAATTCAAAAAAGTGGTCATTCATGCCGAAAAGATGGAAAGAAGAATACGGATTTTGGAGTCCACTATAACCTCTCTGACTATTGACCTTGAAGAAATTGACGAAACCAGAAAAAAGATCAAAAAAACAAAGAAGAAATTGACCATAAGACCTGTGGTATCAAAGGCGCATGGCCTATTATTAACATCTCTTGAACTAAAGAGTGAACTAAACTCCTTACAAGTCCAATTTATTGATATTCGGGATGCCAGAAAACAGGTAAAATCTATTGAAGAACAGCTAAAAATCAAACCATACGTTAAAAGGTGTATGGCTTTAGTTCAAATCAAAGCAGGGTACCAAACCACAATCGATTTTTATGGGGATTCCCTGGCGCAAATAAAAAAGACGAAGCAGTCTATCGTGGAGACCGAGAAAGCTCGTAAATCAGCCAAAAAGGCTTATGATAAAATGATGCCGGATATTTGCCCTTTTTGTAAATCGGAGGTGAAAAATGATTAGAAATCCCTACCCTATTTTTGAAGCTGATGCAATATTAACTTCCGATTGGCATATGTGGGAACCAGAAAGAAATCCACCCTGCCGGACAGATAATCATTCAGCTGCCCAATTAAAAAAGATTAAACAGATTAACCGGATTCAAGAATTTTATGACTGTTCCATTCTCAAAGCTGGGGATGTGTTTGAGTATTGGAAAGCCTCCCCAGAATTAATCAATATGTGCTTGGCATCCTTTCCAGATGAGTTGTGGTCAATTGCTGGTCAACATGACTTGCCACAGCATAATATGGAGCTTATCCGGAAAAGTGCATTTGATACCCTGGCACGAGCAGGAGCGCTCAATTTCTTAGGTGATCAATGCAGTTGGAATAAATATGATAGTCACCCCAAATATATTGAAATAAAAGGAAGGAAAGTAGCTATCGCCCATATGTTGGTTTATAAAGGAGAACCTCCTTTCCCTGGGTGCACTGCTCCAGAAGTAAGCAAAGTATTTAAAATGTTCCCGGAAGCAGATTTAATTTTAACCGGGGATAATCACAAAACGTTTTGGGCTAGAAAAGGCAAACAACTTTTAATCAATCCGGGCTCATTAACCAGGCACAAAGCAGATCAGGCCGACCATAAACCCTGCGTCTTCATTTGGAATGCCAAAATGAACTCATTTATAACTGTTTACCTTGACATCGAAAAAGGGGTCATTTCAAGGGAGCATCTTGACCTGGCTCAAGACAAAAAAGAAAGGGGTGAAGCCTTTATTAAAAAACTTAATAATGACTGGGTTTCCGAACTGTCTTTTGAAGATAATATAGATCGAGCTATTTCAGTTAATAAAATTGATAATGATATCCAAAAATGGGTATTTAAATGGATGGGAAAATAATCAAGGAAATGATGTATTTAATTTACAGGAGAGAGATATGAAAGTCCCTGATTTAGAATATTACCAAGTGGTAGCTGACACCCAAAAAGATCCAGAAATTTTAAAGGCAGAACTGGTGGATTTTATCAAAGAAGTGTCTGAATTTATGAAAAAATCAAAAGATTTAAAAAGTAATGAACGGGCATCGTATTATGAGTGTCCCAAGTGTGGGGATTACTATCCGACTGGACGTAGTGGTTGCTATCTCTGTAATCATGAAGACTAAACTAATTAATATACTTAATTTATAGGAGAATTTTGAATGGAAATCGAACGCAAATTAGCAAAATATAAACGAGAAGTGGATTCTCTGGAAAAAGACCTAATTCGATTTAAAGGAAATCTTGAAACTCTTTTCAAAGGTCTTCGTAAAAAATTAAATGATCCTAACTCCGATGATGAAGAAATTTTGGTAGAGGTCAAGGTCAAAATCAAAGAAGCTAAAAAGGAGATGAAAAAGGCACAAGATCAATTTCTGGAAAAAATGGAACTCATTGACAAGATGGCTAAAGAATTAGAGGTATAATATGAAACTCGTAAAAGCCAGAAAATTACTTGATTCAATGGAGTCTGAGAAGGGTTACATTGAAAAAGAACTAAAGGCGCTTAAACGGGAAAGTAATGCCCATCAAATTACTATTATCGCCCAGGAGAAAGCCCTCCATTTTATTAAAGAGGTAGCAATTGAAACTCAAAAGGAATTAGAGTTTAATATTAATGATATGGTAGGCGCTGGATTAAATTCCGTTTTTGATCAACCATATGAGTTTCATACCCATTTTGAAATTAGAAGAGATCGACCAGAATGTGATATGTATTTTAAAAAAGGAAATCATTTGGTTGACCCATTGGCTTTCTCTGGATTGGGTGCTGCAGATGTTGGAGCTTTTTCTTTACGGGGGGCTTCCTTATCTATTGCAAACCGTTATCGGGGTGTCCTTTTATTAGATGAGCCCTTTAAACATCTAAAAGGAGAAAATGAAAACAAACGGGTTATTCATCTCATGCGCCGCATTGCTGAAAAATTAAAGATCCAAATAATATGTGTAAATGATGAACGTGCTGCCAGAGACGATATTGTGGATGGGGCCGACCGTGTTTTTCACGTGGAACGAAAAGGCATTAAAAGTAAAGTAAAGGTGCTATGATGGAATGGAGGAGTAAAGAAAAGAAAAATATAAAGTATCCCAAACATAATGACAGTAGAGTCAGAAGGACATTTCTTCTTTTTCCAAAAACATTAAAGGGGATAACGAAGTGGTTATGTTTTGTTAAAATTGAACAACATTACTTGAAAACAGAATCAAAACCAACCGGAGGATTTGATTGGCAAGGACATCCTGGTTATTCAGGATGTAGTCAATTTTGGTTTGATTATAAATGGTTTAATTAAAAGGAGGAAACATGAGTATTTACAAAAATGAGGATGATGGAAATATAATCTAATTTGGAACAGGGGATATTGAGGTAGCGCATGGTCGAGTCCTTGCTAACAATGAGAAGGAAATGTTCCCTTGCGTCTTTTTAACCGAACTGGCTGAAGCAAGGGAGATCGGAGCTGTCATGCACCCAAAAGATAATTCGCCGGCAGTAATTAGGGATGATGCTCATACCCTTTTAGTGTTTACGGATATCCGATCTTTTGAAGTGGTCATTTCGGCATTGCATGGTGCCAAAGAACGATTTGAAAAGAATGGTTCAGCTATCCTGGACCCCCAGCAAATTACAGACGAGGTGTAATAAAGGAGGAAACATGGAAGACCCGATTGTGCAAAAATTAAAAGAACTCACCTGGACAGAAAAGCAAATCCGGGAAGCCCACCCGCAAGTTCTTTTGGAACTGGTCAAGACATACAAAGACTGGATCAAATTCGCCATCCGGCAAAAGCGCCTGGTTTTGGCTAACCCAGAATGGCATGATTTCCAACAGGAAATTGGCATTGAATGGGGAAAATGGTCCCGCGAGTTCAACAAGGTTTTACGTGCAATTATTAAAGAGCATGAACTATTTGACACCGATTTAATGCGTCTTAAAACAAAGATGTATAATATCGTGTATTTATACTGGTGGGCTTGTGCCCAATATATTGAATTAATTAATACTGATTTGCTGGGATTCCAGATTAAAAAACTGGCTACCGCAGTTGGTAAAATGAACCATATCGAGGAGCATATGGTTATCTTAGTAAAGGAGGAAAAAGAAATTGAGTCTTAAAAAGATTGGCATTAAAGCAACATCATTATCGGATGCCTGGTACCAATCCCTTTTTAATATTGTGGACAAAGGCAGGTCGTTTATTATTGACCGGGGATCTAATGCTGGGCAGAAACGGCTTGAGTTTGATTATTTTTCAATCCAGATAACCCACCCAGGGGCTGAGCCATTGCTGCCGACAGTCAGGGAGGGGCTAAGCTTCCCAAATCCAGTAGATCCGGATTATTTGGACGATTACCTGCCCTACCTTATGACTGATGCGGATAAGCCTGGGGAGTCTTATACATATGGGCAGCGGATTTGCAAAGCATTTCTACGAGATTTTGAATTTGTACAATTACGCAGAAAGGCAAATATCCTTTTAGATGAACTTCCTGAATTGGAAGAATTAGGAATTTTTACCCCGGTCCCGTTTGGTTGGATTGTCAATCAAATGGATCTAATGATTTGGACATACAAAAACAAAGGGTACCGCAATAATCAAATGATAATGCAGGTGGGCCAGCCTTCTGATATGGTCCTCCAAGATCCCCCATGTCTGCGTCACATTGATACCAGAATCCAGGATGGTAAATTACATTTCTTTCCCTATTTTAGCTCCTGGGATTTATTCGGTGGCTTTCCTGCTAACCTGGCAGCAATTGAAATGATGAAACAATTCTGTGCTGCCCAGATTGGTGTTGAGAATGGTGAAATCATCGCATCAAGTAAAGGGCTTCATATTTACGATTATGTATTTGAAATCTCTGAAGCCATTCGGGGAAACCAAATATACAATTCTGGTGGCGGTAATGACTAAAGATGAGTTAAAAAAGGCTTTCCCAGACCACAAATCGACGCTGGAACATTTGGCTGAAGAGTGCAATGAAGTTGCTCAGGCTAAATCAAAGATTTTTCGATTTGGGTTAGAAGACGCCTGGCCTCCGCAAACTGGCTTGACTAACCGTAGAAAATTGACCGAAGAATTAGGTCATTTACAGGCAGTAGTTGACGTTTTACTGGCGCATGAAATAATCACCCAGGAAGAAATAGATGCCAGCAAACCGCATAAATGGGAAAGCATGATTAAATGGAATGCTTACAGAGGGACTCGCGGGGAATTATGATTTTAGTTGTTTTAAATGGTCCGGCAGAAGCAGGCAAAGGGACGCTTAGTGATATCTTGACAGCTGTATATGATGTCAGTGTTTTAAATTATTCCAGTATTACCAGGGCCAAGCAAGTTGCTGAATACGGCTGGGGATGGCAAGGGGACAAGGCACCAGAATCACGTGCCTTACTGGGAAAGATCAAGGGGCTATTAATTGAGTATGGTGATCTCCCTTTTAATGATGTTATCCAAACGGCTAGACAAGCGGCAGTCGAAAATATTGATATTATGATTACGGATGTTCGGGAGCCTTCCGAAATTAAAAAGTTGGCTGGTTTCTTTACCCAGGACGACCACCGGTGCCTGACCATCCGGATTGCAAACACTAAAAAAGAGGAGGAAGCATTTAAACATCTGGATATTGCAGATAATCAATATCACTTATATGCATACGATCATACCATTAATAATAATGGTGACTTGATTGATTTTCAGAAAAACATAACCGCAGTATTTGACCAGTATATAAAGGAGTAACATGGCTATTGAAATCGCAGGGGAAGACAAAAAGTAAAATGAAAATTTATCGGAGAAGACATTTTAATTCAAAATTCAATTTAAAAGTTGAAAAAATGATTTGTGCCTCTTATCAAGAAGGTCTTTCTTCTACTCGAATTGCTAATTGTAATAATTGTAGTACCAAAACAATTTTACGGGTATTAAAATTTAATAAAATAAAAATAAGAAGAAGTGGCCCACCAAATAATACTTTAACAGATTTTTGGAAATATGTTAAAAAGAGAAAAAACAAATGTTGGGAATGGGTAGCGAGTACTGACGCAGATGGGTATGGTGCCTATTTACACACCAGAGCTCACCGGTTTTCCTACCAATTAAAAAATGGGGTTATTCCAGATTTGATGTCGGTATGTCATACGTGCGATAACCCAACTTGTGTAAATCCAGCTCATTTATTTCTTGGAACAACTCAAGATAACAATAAAGATTGTGTAGATAAACAACGGAATGCATTCGGGGAAAAGAGTGGAAAATCCAAATTAACAGAAAAGGAGGTAATCCAAATACGAAAATTGTTTAAAACAACAAATAGAATAAAATTAAGTGAGATATTTGGTGTCCATAAAGATACCATTTCGGCAATTATTCATAGAAAAACCTGGAAATATTTATAAATATTGGAGAAAATTATGTCAAACATAATAGTAAACGATTCGGATCTTCGACCCCAAATTATTTGCCCACATTGTCAAAGTAAAATAATCTTGTCCATCGCAATGTTTGAAAAGGATGCCACCCGGATTGCTGAATATTTGTGCCATCGGTGTAATGGTAAAATATATGCCGGCATCATCATCATTGCAAATACCAGACCGGATTTCCTTTTTCAAAACATCCAACAAGTAGTTGAAACAGTTGGAGCAAAGAATACTCTTCGTCAAGGTGATCCTGGCAAAAACATAGCAACTAAACATTAAAGGTAAAACATGATATATAGAAGACGTGCTGGTAATAGTCGATTTACCATTAAAACGGAAAAAGAAATCTGTAAATTATATAAACAAGGATTACCCATGTCTTCTATTGCTTCAGTAAAATCTTGTAGTGAAGGAACCGTTCGAAATATTTTACTGTATTATAAAATAAAGTTGTGTAGGCCAGGAAATAAAAAAGGATCAGGTACTCCTTTTTGGAATAAAATGAAAAAAGTTGAGCATGATTGTCAATGACGAAATTGATCCCAAGGCAATGGCATGGAAAGAGTTGGCAAGCCGGGGTCTGGACCATTGCGGCGAATGGGTTGGCTTTGATCAAGCCCGCAGAATTTTCGAATCCAGTGTTTGCACTTATTGGAGAATGTAGTCAAACGGGGGCGAAAGCCCCCACCATTTAAAAGGAGAAAATCATGGTAGACGTTGATCATGAAAGTTGGAAATAAAGTAGAATGGTTTTCAGACCGGTATTCGGTAATCAAAAATTATGGCACCATTGTCAAAATGGGCAAAGCCACCGCTAAAACACCCCAGGCAAAAGTACGTGACCAAGATGGGTTTGAGTCCTGGGTCCCTGTCCGTGAATTAAACTGGGGATGTTAACATGGCAAATTATTTAAAGCATTTATGCGATTATTTGAAAAGACTCGAAAATGGTGAAGAAGTTAACGAAGAAGAAATCCGTGTAGCTGATTAAATAAAAGGGGGCGATCTCCTGCCCCCCTGCCCTCCTTTCTACTTTCCCCACCGCAAGGAAACCAGAAATTTCTTAAAGCTCACAAACTCAAGCAATAGGTCTTTGCAATAATACTCCAAGTGGTCAATTTTTACTGAGCTAAAATTGAGAACTGGCGCTTGTATTATATTCCACCCCCGCCCATTTTGATTCAAGGAACAGGTCGCTTTAATCTCATTGATCTTGTTTGAGTTCTTAAATAATCCATAATAATTAAAGGAAAGAATATCGCCATACTCAAATTCAGATCCAATAAATTCACCAAAAGGCGTGCCATGCAATTTACCAGGATGCAGGGGCACCGGGATTGATTGGATATTCCCAGCTTCAAACATAGGGATAAATAATCTTTTTTCAAAAGTATCAAGATACTCTTTCCATTGGGTGTTCATTTTTATTCTCCTTCTTCCCAGGATTTTCGCCAGGTGTCAATATCCACGGTAGTATTCTCCCGTATAACCTTTCGATGGCGTTGATACTCATCTGAGGTGACTATCCCGTCTACCAGATTTTTAACAGCGCCAGGATTGCCCCGGGATGCAGCTGCCAGTTCCGTCAATGCTTTAATTCCACCAAAAAGATAATGGGCCAAAAGACGATTGAATAAAGTCCCATCATAGGTGCTGTGGTAATCCCGCTTTTCGCCGTGATGATGGCAGGTAATTGCTGGGTATATAAACTTGTATGCCCCAGTCACTGCAAGGGCGTAATTCATAAAGTTTTCGCCCCCTCCATAAGCCCCCATACCGGTTGGCCATCCTCCAACCCGATCATATACTTCTCTTGAAATCATCATCCCGCAAGTGCTCATACACGGCACTTCAATTGGCTTAACACCAGCATCTTTCATTGACGGAAATCCGGTAAATGAATACCCATAAAAAGCATCCTCAATTACCATTTTATAAATGAGTCTATGCCATTCCAAAATCTTATAAGTAATCGGCATATGGAATGTCCCAATATTTGAGTACCCATCCGTATACGCATCAAACATATTGGCAATACCATCACTTACAATACAATGGGCATCCAAGAAAAGAAAAGTATCTGCATGTGCAGCAGCACATGCCTGCCTTTTACATTCCCAATGGGAAAGACGTTTATCAAACTTCAGATAGCGTAACCAGGGATTTCCGCCGGCAGATGCTTTTAAAGCTTCCCCTGACTTCATAGCATTCATCCCAGGGACAAGAGGAGTCATCACCCCTCGCATATCCTCGTCGTTAACCAAGCGTCTTTCTTTTTGCGTAATTTTGTTTAAAACTACAGCAGCACGTTTTTGCTGCAAACTCCATTGGTCTTCCAATTCCTGACAATGATTATTCACCACAATTATTTCAAACTCAATCTTGCCATGCAAGGATTCAGCAATTGATTGAACAGTAAAAAGCACCTGGGGATACTCCCCAGCAAATGGAATGATAATACTCAGATCCGGTTTAAACGTCTGCATTTCAATTTTCCTTTTTAATTGGTTTTTGCCATTGAGTAAAAAAAGCATTTGTTCCTTTCTTTTCATACCCATTTTTATTCATCCATTCCCTACCAATATCCTTAATTGCAGGCGGGGTACTCAATGGATGAAATACTCCAAATTTGGAATATGTTATTAAAGGATAATTCCCCTTTATTTGTTTTTCAGGATTTCTTTCTGGGTCAAGAATACTTGCAAAGTAGAGCAAGAATGCTGCCCGATTTAACGAAGGATGACCAGCCCATCCTATGGTCCCTCGCAAATTCTTTGGAACAGCAAAATACGAACCATTCCACTCGATAAACTTATTCCAAACCTTCATTATCTTGGACCCGTCAGCCTTAAATGCAGATAACCGTAAATGCACCAATTCGTGGTCGTCAAATTCACTTACCATTTTTTCAAAATCAATTGGTTGCAGCATCTCCCAGTCTTCTTCCAAATTGAAAACCAGAGCATTACTAATCTGCCCCAAATTCCAACAAAATGCTCTTGAAAAACTTGGATTGCGTTCAGTCCGGAAGCATACGTCTGCAAAAGGAATACAATCAACATGATTAAGGAGTCTTTGCAAATCTCTTTGCGGTTCATTGGACCCAATCATATCTATATTTAAAATGAGTCTGGCCTTTTTAATATGGTCACCAAACAAATACTTAATATGAGTATCAAAAGTCTTTTTAAACAGTTCCGGACGAAGAGTAGCTGTGCAGGTAATATCAAAAGGATTCATAGTGATCTCCTATTCATAAAGATCATGCAATTTTTAGAGTACACGTTGACCTCTTTCCGGTGTGCAAATGCTAAAAGATGTCCTCTGAAATTATCTTCCATTTCATACATTCGCTCATAATTTCGGTTTGCCATTTCACAAGTCCACCATCCTTTTTCCTGGCAATTTACATGCCCATGTCCTTTCTGGCCAGGAGGAGCAGCCGTCATCAAAACGGAATCCCCCAAAAGACATAAATTATCCAAATACACGCCTGAAAATTCAAGGTCAATATGTTCAGCAACCTCCAAACTCATTGCTAATGTGTATTTATGTGCAAACGATCCAGCATCAAGAGGAATACGCAAATCCCAAATTGAATGGCGATTTGTAACCATGAACTCCTTGGCTGCTTGAGATCCCTCTATCCCCCAGGCACAATACCCATTACCATTGAACCATTGGACATAATCCCCAATTGCGCAACCAGCATCAATAATGGTATTATTTTGTTTAAGATTAAAAGTCTTAATAACTGCCCCACAAAGATGCTCAGAACGCCAAGACAGTTTATACCGATTTTTAAAGAATCCACCTTTATAAACAGTGCTGACTCTTTCCATTATTTACCCTCCGCTGGATCAGAGCATGGGAAATTTAATTTAACACCCACCCTCGGGTAAATTCGGCCTCCCCAATCATGGACAGATACCCTGCGGGAGTTCTGCTGGGCTATCATATCCAGACAGGCAGCAACCTCAACCAAATCCGAATCGACTATAAGTCCTTTTAAGAAATCATCAATAGAGATGTTATCCAAAATATTCTGTAGGATTTTAATGGTGACCGGTCCAGATTTATAAGCGGCCCCACTCTCGGTAGTGACTTCGGGCCACTCCTCTTTAATTTTCCTCAAAATCATTCGGGTTGTCTCTTGATCCGAGTCACTTGCCACTATTTTTTCATCCATTTCGACCTCCTTTAAACAATTGAAAATCATTCATTAAATTTTCCTTTGTAATCAAATTTGGTTTAACTCCTTTCAACTCATTGAAAAAAGCAGTAAGCATTGGAATAACCACTTGATTGTACCCCATTCGCTTTTTATAAATATTGGAACGCCTGACCTTCCCTGCTGATGAATAATGCTCCAACAAATTAAACAATCTATTTGCCCAATTGGTATTGCCTTGGTGTCCTAAAACATGCGTAGAAATCCGATCATCTCTTAGCAGGGGCGTATGGCATCCTGGGTGATAAACCATGACGTGACATCCACAAGCATGCGCCTCCAAAACACTACGATCATTTTGACCACCTTCGCCCAGGGATAAAAAGATTTTACAATCATTCATAAGGGCACCCAACTCATTTCGAGGCAAATTTCCTGGGGTATCAATCTCATCCCTAAAAATATTTGACTTCATCATTTCAGTGGTCTTGACTGAGCTTCTTAAAGCACCCGGCATTACAGCAGATGGATAGTAACCAAACAACCGGTGAAACATATGCATAATTCCAATGATCCGCCACTGTCCTTTCTTATCATGGATATTGGAAGCCCCTATACAAATATCATATTTGGGTTCCTGAGCTATTGGGAAAAAGCAGGATTCGTTTACCGGTTTAACAAATGGAAAATGATACCGCCCACCATCCGTAATTTCATTTGACATGTTGATATCATCAAATACAATATCCCACCAAGGCCACTTATCCCGCCCGGTATTTGCTGCATAACAAATCAACCAATTCTTGCCTTTATATTTTAAAAGAAAATCATGCCAATGCTTAAAGCCCCCACGCACAAAAATGACAGTATCATCATCAATGAAGGCATCCACCAACCTGATTTCTGGAATTACATAATTTTCTGCCCCCTTAACAAATGCAGCTTGACCTGAATTAACACCTGATTCAAAAAAGACTTTGAGGTCAGTAATTGTACCATTCTCAAGAAGAGTTTCAAACATCTTAAAATAACATTCGTGTTGATAATCATCATAATTCTTTCCGCAGTCTTTGAATAACCAATCATTCGTTTTTGTAGACCCGATGGAGGTACTGCTTTTACTCATATACAAAAATAAAACTTTCATATTTTCTCCAATTAAAATGCCAGGGCACCGATAGTGAATGGGGTTTGAGGATTCACTATATTATATCCTTTTTACCCTTAATTCCATTTAAGGCGGTGCCCTGGCTAATCATTATAAACAGGGTAAATAGTATCGGTGGTAAACAGCCTCCATGTGATACCGAGTCCTGGTAAAAATCTTGGTCATGATGGCTTCGTTGGAATAGACTCTATTCAGGACTGCCAAAGCAATCGCCCTTATATAGCCGTCATCATTGATTGCCGGGGTATTGTTATGGAAGGATCCAAAATCAAAAGACGGTGCGTCATGGCCCATTACTTCCTTCATCATATCCAATGACTTATTCATAATGGGGAGTGCTCCACTAAAGGAAGCTTCCGGACCAACTAATCCAAAAGATTCTTCCCGGGTGGGGAAAATAAAAACATTGGAAAGAAGTTGCAATTCACGCAGCATCCTTTTGGAAATTCCCTTAGCATACTCGTCTCCGCATTTGGAAGTAAAGATAAAATCCTTTCCTTCAATCAGACCACAAGATTCAGCTTCGGTCACATACTTTTCCACATCTTCTTTTCTGGCCCGACCGGTCGCCCATTGGTTAGCAATGACCAGAAAAACCGGAACCTTAGCAAAAATTTTCATATGACCAAAAATCTGAATAACAATTGATAACTGTTTTGCTGACAATCGGTCTGTCGAACACGGGTATACCTGGATGACAGCTGCCTTCATTATATTGGGATAATCCCTCGTAATTCCCATGGCATCAACTCCAAAATCATACCAAGTCCGGATGTCCTTAATATGGGGAATCACCTTTACCTGGGAAGGATTTGTCCGGAAGGATTCTGCTACACGGGTGATTTCCGTTTGATTTGGAAATACAATAAAATGGTTATCTCCATAGTTTGCCATATTCCACCAATCCCGGTTTGCAGACGGGACAGAATGGACCCAATGGTACCACATTACCGGTATACTCTTTTGTTCAAGTAATTGGTGTGTTTTAATAATCGCCTGACTATACGGTAAATTCCAACCGGTAAAAATGAAGTCATGGGTGAAAGCAACCTGGACTCCTTCCTTTTTAAACTCATCAAAATAAATCTCACCGGCTTCCTGAGCTTGTTTCATATGGTCGTCAGTCAATTTGGCAATTGAATCATAATCAGTCAAGTGCATAAATTTGGTTTTTCGTTTGATTTGGAATTGGACAACTTCATCATCAGCCTCTGGATCAATATGCGTGCCGAATTTAATAAGCAAATCAGACAATCCCATATCCTCATCATTTTTGGGGTTGTACTGCTCGTTAACATAAATGATAACCCGATGCCCTTGATTTAAAAGCATAGCAGCCTGGTCAACAATAATGCCAGCCAAAGAATAGCCGGGATTGAAGTCCATAAAATTGGTAAGAATTGCTACCGTTTTTTCATTGTATTTATGTACGGGAGTAATGTCAATGATATTGTATTGTGCATCATCCATGTGATTTTCCTTTTCTACCCAATGGGTAATCTGTTTGCAATAAACGATGCCCCGGTCTGGGGCACCCTTTATTAATTGAGGTTAAACGTCTTCTAAATTTCCTGGGATGTTTTTGGCAAACTGCGCCCGGCTTTCCCGGTACGCTTTTTCTGCCTCCTGCTCACTTAATCCCTTTTGCTTAGCATAGGTAAAATACCCAGTCAAAAGCAATTTGGAAACTTCCATGATCAAATCTTTGTCAGAATCTTTCATCGATCATCCTTTTATAAAAAGGTTTATAAAAAGGATTCCAGCATTGCCAGAATCCGGGGCATCAAATCAGGGGGAACTGTCCCGCCGGTAATCACCAAATTATCATACATTTCAATTAGGGGATATACATCCGATAAGACCTTTTTCTTTTCCCGCAGAATTTTCTTTTTATTTTCGGTCAATTCTGGGGATGTCTTTTTCACCCAGAAACCATCCTCGTTGACATATCCAGTAGTCACCATATAATCTGCATATTGAGCATTATACAAATCATGGATAGTTGTCATTTGTTGGTAAGGGGTTGGTCCAGTCTCAAAACATCCTTGGCTCATAAAAGCCAAAAGAACCAAAGCAAAAAGAATTAATAGTTGATTACTTAATTTTCGGGTCATCTAAATCGTCTCCTTCTACAAAATCGTCCGTTTCCGGTAATTCAACGTCATACGGCATGCCAAGTTCGTCAAATGCTATCGGTTTACTCCGTGTTTTTACGGGGTTGTTGCCAGGTTCGGCAGAAATAGGGGGCTTAGCCCCAGGCGTCTGGTCACTGCCCTCAGAACTGCCAAAATAAAAGGAAAGGATCAAGGTTACTAATGAACCAGTAATAAAACCAATAATGGTGCCGGTATACTCTGACGCCTGAGCAGTGCTGCTCATCATTGCAATCATAATAATGATCATTGCAACTACAAAGGCCAAGATTGCAAATCCTGCCCGGAATTTCATTTTGAATTCTATTGGATTGAATTCTTTTACTTTATTCGGGGTGACTGCCATACGCTTTTCTCCTTGTTAAATGATTAGTAGAAATTCCTTCTAACTTATTATACAATGTCACATCCTAAAATTAGGCGCCTCAAGATAAATACTGATACCTATAAAAATTCGATCTATTATTTTCCCTTCCATAAGACATCCTTTTATCCTACATCAAGGATTTTATAAATCCTTTGCTATATCTTTAATCATAGACCGCATTGCCTGGTAATCATCGTATTCGAGGTCTGCATTATCTTTGTTTTTAAACTTGTTATTGACTAAGGCGAACTCTTCATCAATAGAATATCTGTCCCTCATGATTGCTGCAATAACAGTACTTTTCTTTTTGTCTTTGACCTCTACTGATTCGTAGTCAAAGGATGTTCTGGTTCCAGTTTCGTCTGTTTTCTCTGATTCAACTATGCTAAAATTGTAAAAGAGTTTGCCTTTTGAGCTGGTGAATTTGTCTGGTGTGTGGCCGCTGTTTACTTTCATTGTTAATCTCCTTATTATGAAAAAGTGTAGTATTTATCAATCTTTTTAATTCTTGTATAAAATGGTAAATTGTCCTTGTACTTTTTAAGCTGGTCAATTAAAACTTCTGAACCTGTAAAAACAATATAGTTATTTTTATTTGCCCTAAATTGAATTGCAGCATAAAGC
>JAQICW010000514.1 GCA_027858355.1 Desulfobacula sp. | reverse complement strand
TAACAAAAAAGGAAGTTTACCCGATTATATTGGGGACCAGTCCCCAAGCCCCAGGGATTTAACGCATTATGGACAGAAGCATGAGAGAAAGGCAGCACACAGTCTATTGTGCACTGCCCCATGCTTATGTCACCAGCTGCGGCGCTCAGGTTGCTTCCCAGCATTGCCCTATCCTCCGAGCTGGCGAGGGCATAGTATCAAAATTGAATAAAATTACAAGTTGGCAATCATCTAAAATCAAAAAATGGAGGTTAAAAACGGAATTTGGAAATTGGATAAAATTTGATCGGGTAATTCATCCGATATTGACGCTTAATTTGGGCAAAAAACTGTCTTGACAATGGGGTCCACTATAGAATGATCGAGAAAAACAAATACACTCCTACTTAACAAATGCTCTGTTGAGTTTATTCATAGACCGTAATCTGTTTTCAACCTTTCAAGATCATCCAGATCCTTCTCCAAAGTCATCTCATTAAAGAGTATCTCAGCTTTTTCAAGATAACCTTTGGCATCTATTCCGTTAAGTTCTTTGTATTTGCTCTGGGGTTCAAGCAGACGTTTTCCTACCTCGAAGTATGTACGGGAAAGGTCGGGACGAGCCCCAAGACGCTCACCCTCTTGAATCGATCTATTCCACCATTTGAAGGCTTTCTCTTGCTTGTCCATGAGCCAGTAATAGTCACCAATCGATTTGAAAATCCACGTCCTATGTGGTGCATATTTTCGAGAACTCTTAAGTGCTTGTTTTACGCTTCGGCAGGCCTCTTTCTTGTATTGTTGAATTTTTGATTGGCTCCCACTTTGAACTGCATATTTCAATCGGTTAATATGATTCAATAGCCGACCAAGTAAGAACGGGATGAGATATGTTGGGCCCACGGACTTTGATATAGCAAGCACAAGCTCTCCCTCGCTCACCGACGACTGCACTGCTTCAGTTTGACCAAGGAGAGCCTCGGCAATCGCCTTATAGCCCAAGAACCTGAGCTTATTAATCCCTTCCAGATTGGTCATATGCATAGCTGCCTTGGCCTCGTTTAACGCCCGATGAGGAAGTCGTGATCGGATAAATGCTCTCGCTCTCAGGCTTTGACAGGTAATCCTGGCATAATCATAGGCGTAGCTTTCAGCAATCCATCGTAGCTTCTTGGAGCAAAGCTCTACATCATCGAACAACCCCTGTTCCTCCTTGATACTCCCCAAAACACTAAGATACATCGTCACTGTGAAAAGCTCCCCATTTCTGAGGCCGAGATCCACGAGAGAAACATCCAAATCAGGTTCTGATTTCCATGAGCCCACCAAATATGAGAGATATGTCCGTGCCGTAGCAAGATCGATTGCCCCGCGTTGATTTTGATCGTTATAAATACCCTGTGCACGTTTCAACAGTCTTGCGCCCAAAAAAAGATATCCTGCAGCAATGGGACCGACAGCAGAATACGAGGCCCATTTTAGCCCCTGAGGTATCCCATGAAGGTCCCAGCCAATATTCATTCTGATCCATGATGTTCCTTCCACTATCATTCTTCGAGTGGATATCTGCGACACACACTGCATTCGCTTCCAAAGGAGTTCACAGTCCTCCATCTTTTGTCTGTCTGGGACTCTGGTCTTTAGTAGAATTGGAAAGTAGAAGCGGGTCGTGATAGCAAGCAAGTCGTATATCAGCCTGATCGCTGATGCCAATTCGCTTTGAGGCAATCGGTAGCCTTTGTTTGAAAAAATCTCGTCAAAGTAGACCAAAGCCTCCGAAAACTGTCCTCGACTGAAGTTAGCCATGGCCAGATTTTCCTTGAATGATGTGACTTTCTTTTGGTCAGCATCATCTCCATATTGATCTACATAAAGCCTTAAGGCCTCTTGGAAGTAGTTCAAAGCCTCACTTGATGCTGATGAGTGTAGGGCTTCCTCACCAGCTTTTCCCATATACTCTTCGGCCTTCTTCAGTTCCTCAGCCTTACTGTAGTGAAAGGCCAACATCCCGTAGAATTCATGAAGACTCTTTTGAAATAGCTTTTCTATTGATTGGGCCACCTTTCGATGAAGCGCCTTGCGCTGCTGGAGGAGGATGGATTCGTAGGCAGCTTCTTGCGCTAAAACATGCTTGAACAGGTACTCCAGTTCTTCCATCCGAATTCGATCGCGGATGAATTGTACGTCCTTTAGATATGCGAGCCTTTCATCAACTCCCTCAATGGAAACTGCTACCTCCTTCAGAATCCTGTCGAAAAAACTTCTGCCTATAACGGATGCGACTTTGATGAGTTCCCGCGTTTGCTCTTCCAGACGGTCTATTCTGGCCACGAGCACATCGTTGATGGTTGAGGGAATTATCACTTGATCGAACTTCTCAGTGACTTCAAAAGCTCCATTCGTTTGTACGATTGTGCCTTCATCGATAAACGAACGTATAATCTCCTCAATGAAAAATGGATTGCCACCTGATCTCTCCACAATCTGCTGTTTTACTGCGTTTCGTAGCCCCTTGACCTGCAACATGTTATTGATCAGGGTTTCTCCCATTTGCCTGTCGAGTGGCCTTATTGAAATCTCGGCGAAATCGACATCTGGGAGCCATTCGGACAAAGTCTCGATCTTTCTGTTATCCCCATGCCAGTATCCCGAACGAAACACATTGATGAATACAATCCGGTGAGTCTGGGCCAGGCGAAAGAGCGATTCAAGAAGCTCTAATGAACTTGTGTCAGCCCAGTGAAGGTCTTCCATGACAATCACTATGGGGAAGAACTCCGTAGACCTGATTAAGAGCTCCCGCACATTCTTAAAGATGAGTTTTTCCAGAGCATCGCCTTCTACGCCTTCTACCCTCCGGGAGTGCTTGCCTGAGAGCTTCATCCCCATAAGGGCCGCGACAAAAGGAAACACCTCGTCTGTTTCATCTCCACATACCCGGCGGATGGTGGTTTCCAACCTGTTCGAGGCTTCAGTCTGCGTATCATCCTCCTTTATCTTAGCCCACTGCTTGAAAAGATCAATGATTGGGTGGAAACTAAGATTCTTCCCGATTGAGATTGAACGGCCTTCCAGAAAGCTGACCCTGCTGATTACTTCTCGCTGCCTTAATTCCGCCAGCAGTCTGGATTTCCCTACCCCGGGTTCCCCAAAAACATTGATCACCGAGCCCTGGCCGTTTACGGCCTTAAGTATATGGAGTTCCAGCTTTGCAAGCTCCTTATCGCGGCCAACCATTTCCGAAGAGACCTGCATCTCCCGACTGATACGGGTAGCACCGGCTTTTTCGGAAAGCACCTTGTAGATTGGGATGGGCTCGGATTTGCCTTTTACTTTTGTGGGCTTCAAAGCTTCAAAGGTGAATTGACTCTTAGATGCCTTGTAGGTTTCCGCTCCGGCCAGAATATCCCCAGCCTCGGCAAGGGCACTCAGCCTGGCGCCCAGGTTAATTGCGTCCCCTGTTACGCCATGGGTTCCTTTCTCCATGTCCACTTCACCGGTCACCACGAGACCTGTATTGATACCGGTGTGCATGGATAAGGGCCGTCCCATCCTCTCTTCCAGTTCGGGGCTTAAGACCTCCACCAGGTCGTGTATTTCCCTAGCAACCCGGATGGCTCTGACCGGGTCATCCTCATGGGCCTTTGGCACACCGAAAAGAGCCATGACCGCATCGCCCACGAATTTTTCAACGAATCCGTCGTATTTGTCTATTATCTTGGAAATCCGACCAAAGATTCGACTCGTAATCTCTTTGACTTCTTCAGGATCAAGTCTCTCAGACATGGATGTAAATCCGGACATATCTGAAAAAAGAACTGTAACATGTTTACGTTCATCTATATTTTTTTGTAATGGGATGTGCTCTTTCTTATCAGTAGAAATAATTGCATTTGATTCAATCTCTTGAGAATTGTCTTGTGGCTTTTTTAAATCATGACCGCACTTGTTACAAAAATTATAACCTTTAAGATTTTCTGTTCCGCATTTAGCACAAGTAATATTAACCTCTATAGGGGAGCCACATGAAACACAGAATATAGACCCATCTGGATTCTCAAATTGACACTTTGGACATTCCATTTGATATTCCTCTTTCTGATGTAATCTTAAAAATCAAAAGTTGGTACTTATCAACAATCAGTGTTCAGTAAAAGAATGGGGGTAACGAAAAATGATTCTCAGGATTCTTTAGCAAAATAAGAAGGTAACTTCAAACGAAATATAAAAGTCAATATTCAACTTTAAAAATTGAGCAGTATAACGTGAAGTTCAGACCTTTTATGAATTTATCTGGACACAAGATATGACATCCATGTCTTTTTATTCTCAGATAAAAAATTCCATTATATGGGAAAGGCCAAAATCAAATTTCCAAATCTTCCATTATTGTATATTGGAGATAGTGCTGATCAAAACGGCACCTGTCCGGTAGGCAAAAAAGAGCTCTTCCTGTCTGTTGTTTGCTTACAGCAGAAGGAAACAGGTTCCCCAAAAAAAAGAAGAGATTGAATCGAAAGACATGCTCATAGGAGGGTGAAAGTATGGTCAAAATTTAATGTTCACCTCTGAACTTTGTAGCATACCTATCCGGTTGGCCCCCAAAAAAACTTTTGCTATGATGAAGCCACGCACACTGCAGAATGATCAACGGAATATAAATAGGGGGTATCACCGATGCCCATACAGACGAGAACCGATTTATACCTAAGGCTTTGCCAGACTTCCAGAAGCGCTTCCCAAACGATGAAGCCTCCATTGCTCACCTCTACACCAAGAGATTTCCTGCTGGCTTTGTATGCAGTCATTGTGGGCAACACGAAGGCGATGCAGGATCACCATACTCCTTCGTCAACCGACCCACTGTCTATCGTTGCCGCAACTGCAAACGAGACACTTGGCTCACTGCAGGCACGATCATGTATCGGAGCAGGCAGTCACCCTGCTCCTGGTTTTGGGCAGCGTTCCTTGTAACGAGTCTAACTCCGGGAATGAGTGCCGTTCAATTTAAAAAGATGCTCGGAATTAAACGGTACGAGACAGCCTTTCAGATGCTTCATAAGCTCCGGGCCGCGATGGTCCGTCCGGAACGTGGCACCATCGGTCAAAAGTTCCCGGTCGAGGTGGATGAGATATTTGTGGGCGGAGCAACTCAAGGGAAGGGACGCGGCATAACTGACAAAGTGCTCGTGGTTGGTGCCGTCGAGGTCATGCCCAGGCGAGAGTCCGCAAAGTGGGGTGGTCGTGATCCGAACCTCATGGGCGGGCCGTTGCCCAAACATCGTGGGGGGCATGGACGTAGCATACTCGCGAGCAGACTCCGCTACAAGTCATTCCTAATCGGAAGCAAGAGACGCTGGTATCTTTGGTGCGTGAAAATATTCAGATAGGTGCAAAAGTGAGAACCGATGCGTGGATCGGATACGAACCGCTGGCCGAACAAGGTTATGACCATGAAGCTGTTGCCGTCTGTGGGGATCACGCGAAGACAGACAAGCACCTCCCAATGATCCACATCACATTCGGGAACCTTGATGTATGGTTGCTCGGGACCCACCACGGCGTGTCGCCTAAGCATTTGCAGGCATACCTTAACGAATATGTGTTTCGGTTCAATCGTCGGTTCTGGCCTATGGTAGGATTTGATAGCATTTTGGGGATCGCCGTGGGAGCACCATATCCCTCTTATGAGGGGCTGTATAAAGGAGAGTGGCAGCCCCTGGAGTATCGCAAAAATTGCCTGACCCATGCTTTGGGGGTTAACCGGATAGGCATGCTTTGTAGTTTTACACCACATTCCTGAATTGAGCCAAAAAGGGCTTTAGATCGGGAATTTGGCTTTCTGAGTTTGAAAAAAAAATTCCCCCAGTCGTGGATCTGATCGTGATCAATTCAGATAATAAAGTGTCAACAACAACTTTGAATGTTGCTGAGGTATTCGGAAAAGATCACCACAATGTGATTAAAAAGTTGGAGAGCCTTGACTGTACTAAGGAATTTAACGAAGTTAATTTTAACGTCGTTGAATATAAGGACAAAAAAGGTGAATTGAGAAAGGCATATGAAATGACCAAGGACGGATGGACGATGTTGGTCTTCGCGTTCACTGGTATCCTTTGCACCTTCAAAAAACTGGGACAGGGAAGAACCCTTTTTTGGGGAAGTTGTATTGGGTTTGGTCATTGTGGCTTGATTTTCTCTTTTTTCACAAAGGAAATCAGGGGAATAATTTGAATACCCATTTTTCACCTCTTGAATAAATTATATGTATAGTGTATTGTTTAACAAACTTTTAGTCGTTATAATAACTATTGTGCAATATAT
>JAQICW010000218.1 GCA_027858355.1 Desulfobacula sp. | reverse complement strand
TTGCGTTTGATAATGTAAATGCAAATGTCCGTGTCTAACATATATATCAAAACGGTTCTCTCTCCTGCATGGGAGGCTGATTACGACCATCTTCCATGAAATCAGCGGACATGTCAGTTCGCAGGTCAAAAACCCTGGATAGATACTGAAGCTTCTTTCGCAGGACCACCTCGTCCCCCCTGCGATAAATCTCGACTTCAGATACATCAAACTGGAAATCTTTTGGCAAGCGTACTGCCTGAGAATTTCCGCTCCTAAAAATTTTGGCTGTGTTCATAGCACCTCCCGCGGTAATAAATGGATATACATCATGTATACACATTGTTTTGGAAGCTGTCAAGCCTCAGGGCTTACACATGATACATGATAGTTTTAAGGGTCAGGCTTGTTCAATTGTGAATGGTGAATTGTGAATGGTAAATTTTAAAAAAAGGCCTGGGGTCAGGCTTGCTTTGTTGTCGTTGTTGGGGGGTAAAGTATCATAGACCCCGGCATGCAATTTCAGCTAAAAAATATAGCTCCGCCCTTTCGACTACATCTGCAGCGACCTAATTTTTAAGAAATGTTTTGATTAATAGAACACTTATTTAATTAATTCAATAGGTATAAGTACCTAGAGAGCAATTTTTTTACCGCTTGAAAAATTTTCTAAACACCATCATGGGAATATTAAAATAAATCCCGGAAAAGTAGAAATTTGGAAAAGCAAAGAAATAAAAAAAGCCGTCTAAAAAGCCGTTTGGCTCTTAGACGACTTCAATTAAAAGTGTAACGTACTGATTTAATTGGCGTCCCCAAGGGGATTCGAACCCCTGTCGCCGCCGTGAAAGGGCGGTGTCCTGGACCAGGCTAGACGATGGGGACGCAATGTCTTTTTTTGGTGGTGGGCCGTGCTGGGCTCGAACCAGCGACTCTCTGCTTAAAAGGCAGATACTCTGCCAACTGAGTTAACGGCCCAACGCCATTTAAAAAACTCAGATTATCTATATGATTTAAAAAAAATTGTCAATAGTTTTTTAATCATTGTGTCATTTTTTTTAATAAAAGGCTTTTATAAAAATCAATCCAGTAACTCTTGATCCGCTACCTTTAAGAATGCTTTTACGACTTCAGGATCAAATTGTGTGCCTGAATTTTCATTTATGATGCCAAAAACTTCATTTTTTCCCATTTTTTTTCTATAGGCCCTGTCAGAATCAATGGCATCAAATGAATCCGCAACACATAAAATCCTGGAAAGTCTGGGGATTTCATCCCCTTTTAATCCATCAGGATAGCCTTTACCATCAAACCGTTCATGGTGATGGCGGATAATCACCATTTCCCGATCCCACAGTCCCAATTTACTAATGATATCCGCACCAATCACCGGATGTTCTTTAATCTTTTTATATTCTTCAGCCGACAGCTGGCTGGGCTTTAGAAGGATGTCGTCCCGGATGCCTATTTTGCCTATATCGTGAAGGCTTCCTGCAAAACGAATAATATCCAGTTCTTCATCTGTACAGCCCATTTCATCTGCAATCTTATGAGCATATTTTGCAACTCTTGTCGAATGTTTTCTAGTATACAGATCCCTTACCTCAAGTGCGGTTACAAATGCATAGAGCGTTGAAAAAAGATTGTCATAAATATTTTCATATAATGCAATATTTTCAATAGCAGCGGAAGCCTTCTGTGAGATAAAGCTCATATAGTAAATATCTTTTTCATTAAAGTACTTATCTTTGCTAAACGAAAAGGCGCTGGCAATACCGAAAATATTGTCCCTTATTTTCACCGGTACCACCATTAATGAATGAACCACATCATCAAGATGCTTATTTTTCACGGTCTCTGAAATCAGGCAGGGGTTGTGATCCTTTTTCAGGATATCAAGGATGAACTTATTGGCAGCTTTTGAAAGATCTTTTCCAAATAATGAATGAACCGTTTCATTTTCAATACCACAATCAGCACTGGCAACAAGCGCCAGGGATTTATCCTGATCAGAATATATATGAAAAAAAACTTTATCTGCCTTTAATTCCTCAACCCCCAAATCAACAACTTTATTAAAAATACCATAACTTGAATCAGCTGATGAAAAGTCCTCCATCACCCGGTTCAATATATTTACTTCCTGGACCCTTTCAAGCAACTCATTGTTCAGTTTTTTCAACCGTTCCTGGCGCTCAATCTCTTCTTTTAAAATCAGGTTCTCAACAAAGAGCTCACGTTCCCTTAAAATTCGTACAAGCGTCAGCTCCATTTGTTCAAGGTTAACTGGCTTTATCAAATAATCAATAACACCATTTTTTAATGTCTGTATGGTATTTTCCAATGACGGATATCCTGTCATGACAACTACGGGGAGAGTATTGTCTTTCAGCCTGATTTTTTCAGCCAGGTCCAGACCATCCATCACCGGCATATTAATATCGGTAAACACACATTCAATTTTTTCCCTGCTCAAAATGTCAAGCGCTTCGATTCCATTTCCGGCTGTATAAACCTCATACCCCTTTTTCTGGAAATATTCTTCAGCGACTTCAAGAATGACATTTTCATCATCAACCATTAAAATTTTAATTGGATCGGTTCTCATCTTTGTCAGTATCAACTTTCTTTATTGTATAGAATGATTATCGATTGATATGTATCTTAAACCTTTTATTTTATCAACTAAAATCAAACATGTTTAAAGGGTCAATGATTGCCTTTATCCAAATCAAGGTGGCCTTCCCAGGCAAGCTCATTAAAACCTGTGAAAAGCTTTCAAAAAAAGAGCTTTGTATTTTTCCTTGTGCGTTTGTTTAAAATTATTTAATAATTAGCGCATTTAAATCCTTTTCAAAGGCATGGCAGGAGAAATCAAATGAATCTTAGGGATGTTTGCCCTGAAAAACTGCTGACAGCACAAAAAAGTGTAAAAAAAATAAAAAATGGATCAAGGGTGTTTATCGGCACAGGATGTGGTGAGCCCCAGAGATTGATAAAAGCCATGGTGGAAGATCTATCCATTCAGGATATTGTCATTTATCAAATGCTTTCAGCGACCCTTTCCAACTATGTCAATGATGAAAATTTTCTTTCAAGATTCTCCATAAAACTGTTTTTCATTTCCCATTTAATGCGGCAAGCTGCCTTTGAAGGAAAAATCGATTATATTCCTGTTTATCTTTCACAGATCCCTGAAATTTTTGCAAACCATGAAATCGGCCTTGATGTTGCCCTGATACAGGTCAGCCCGCCGGACGATCACGGATATTGCAGTTTAGGCATCTCCGTTGACATCACCCTTTCCGGAATGCAAAATGCAGATATTGTCATTGCCCAGATCAACCAGGAGATGCCCAGAACATGGGGGGACAGCAATATACACATTGATGAAATTGATTATTTTGTAGAGCATAATGAACCCATACTTGAATCTCTCCCTGAAATGAAAAATCAAAAGGTCATTGAAAGAATCGGTCATTATGTCAACATGCTTGTGGATGACGGAGCAACGCTGCAAATTGGATTTGGCCATCTGCCCGATGCCATTGTTCCCTATCTTTCCGACAAAAAAGATCTGGGTATCCACACACAGGTTATAACAGATGGGCTGTTACCTTTGTTTAAAAAGAAAGTCATCACCAACAAAAAAAAATCATACCTCCCGAACAGAGTGGTTGCATCATTGTGTATGGGTTCTAAACAATTATATGATTATGTTGACAACACTACGGAATTTGATTATAAAACTTAGTAATTTGTATATGATCCCAATGTCATTGCTAAAAATGATAATTTTATTTCCATCAGTTCCGCCCTTGAGGTGGATCTGACAGGCCAAGCCTGTACAGATTCAAAAGGATACCTTTTTTACAGCGGCATGGGTGACCAGGTTGATTTCATCAGGGGCTCATCCATGTCAAAGGGTGGATTTTCAATCATTATTATTCCTTCCACTGCTCAAAATGGCAAGGTTTCAAGAATTGTCACCCATTTAAGTGAAGGTGCTGGAGTTGCAACCACCAGGGGAGATATTGATATCATTGTGACCGAGTATGGCATTGCTGAAATGCGAGGGAAAAGCATCTATCAGCGGGTGATGGAACTTGCCCAAATTACTCACCCCAAATTTAGAAAAAATCTGATAGAAGAAGCCAAAAAAAGACATTATATATTCCCGGATCAGCTTCCGCCAACAACACAGGATCTTCTGTTTCTGGATCAATACCTTTATTCAAATAAACTTACACATGGAAAAAACATTGATTTCAGGCCACTTTTGCCGTCTGATGAGTTTGAATCCAGGCATTTTTATTATTCTTTGCAGGAAGACTCTATTTACTATAGATTTTTTAACAAACGAAAAGTTTTCTCAAGGGACATGCTTCAAAAACAATGGGCCCAGGTTGATTATCGAAGAAACATGACCATCATCGGACTGATACAGCTGGGCAAACGAAAACAGATTGTGGCCATTGGCTCTTATGCTGAAGCAGATACTGATTCTGCTGAAGTGGCATTTCTTGTTAAAGAAAAGCTCCATGGAATGGGAATTGGGTCAACCCTTCTTGAAATCCTTGAAACCATTGCAAAGGAAAATAATTATAAACAATTTGTTGCAATGGTTCTTGCTGAAAACCGAAAAATGCTCAAGGTCTTCCAAAAAAGATATCCATCTGCAAAATTCTTAAGAAGCGGTAGCGGTGAAGTGGAGGTTGAAATGCCTTTTCAAGCACCTGAAGACAAATAGTTAAAGCACTATCCTGGTATTATATATTTCTATTTCTTTTTTGAATTCAGTTCTGGAAAATCCCAATAAAAATATTCAGGCAGTTCCATTGCATTTAACCGGCCAAACAATTTTTTTGCGCAATCTTCTTTTTCCAAGGTTTCTTCCATCATGTTTATCCGGGCAACTTCTTTGAAAAGCTCTTTCATACCTTTAAAACACTCCTTGCAATCTGTTTTAATGTTATATATAAGCTAAGACCAAAATACATGACTGTATAAGGTATCACCATAATGTTTGTCAAAGTTTTTTTCTGATGTTGTATTAATTTAACAAATAACTCAAAATAAGCCTCCATATATGACAAAAGACGGTATCACTATCATACTTGCCCCTCTTCAGGGTTTTACCGATGTGACATATCGAAATGTCTTCTCAGAACATTTTTCAGGCGTGGATGAGTCTGTGGCGCCGTTTATTTCAACCATGGGGCAGCGGCGGTTAAAGCCTTCCAGGATAAAAGATGTGAATCCTGAAAACAATAAAAAATTGTTTGTAGTCCCTCAAATTCTTGGGAATGTTGCAAAAGATTTTATTTTCCTTGCAGATCACCTT
>JAQICW010000310.1 GCA_027858355.1 Desulfobacula sp. | reverse complement strand
AAACAAATTTTATTATCAAGGCTGTATGTTCTAAGGGTGATTCTGGGGTGTTCAACCATACTTAAGGCATGGATTGAGTTTTGTATCAGATTTACAAGTGCATGTTCGATCATTCCAGGATCGGCGAGTAGTTCCGGGACACCCGGACTTTCTTCCTTTCGCAGCTCAATTCCTTCCAGATCCTTTCTCATCAGATTTAAAACAAGATCAATTTTTCCGCTGATTCTGAAAAATTCCTGCTTGGGTTCCTGGTCCTTGGCAAATGCAACCAGGTTTTTTGTTAAATTTTTACCCCTTATTGTTTGTTCAAATATTAATTCAAGTGTTTTTCTTGTTTCGGGTTCCTGACAATCCAACAAGGTGAGCTCGGTATTGCCCATAATAATGCCCAAAATATTATTAAAATCATGGGCCATTTTCCCGGCAACCTGACCAACCAACGCCAGTTTTTTATGTTCCCCTGCAATTTTCTGAGCTTTTATTTTCTCTTCTTCAGCCTGTTTGCGCTCGGTGATATCCGTCACGTTGCCTTCATAACGGGTAATTTTGCCGTCCTGATCATAAATAGCACGGGTGCTGTTAAACACCCAAATATGTGAACCGTCCTTACACTGGGCTTTGAACTCAAAATGTTCTACTAATCCGTCTTTCTGGAGAAGCTGCTTATACCTATGCCAGTCTTCAGGATTTGCGTAGTACTGTGTTGTAATGTCAGAAATGCTGGAGACGAGTTCCTCTGGAGAAGCATACCCCAGCATCCTCGCAAAGGACGGATTGACACTTATAAAACGACCTTCCTGTGTGCTCTGAAAAAGACCTTCAACAGCATTCTCAAAAATACTCCGGTATTTTTCCTCGCTTTCTTTCAGTGACTCCTCCGCCTGCTTGTGCTTGGTGATGTCTCGAGAGATGCCGAACAATCCGTTTACTTTACCCGATTCATCGTGGATAGGTCCCTTGGTTGCCAGATAGACTTTCCGGCTGCCAAGCATGGTGACATGCTCCTCTTTTGTGACGACCCGACCGTCCTCCATGATGGCCTTATCCCCGGACATGATGAATCGGGCTTCTTCCGGCGGAAAAAAATGAGTGTCATCATGGCCGATGATGTCTGATAAAGGTTTGGCAAAAAGTCTGACCATCTCATCATTGGCAACTTTATAACGTCCCAGAGTATCCTTAATGTACACGGTATCGGTGGTACCGTTGATAATGGATGCAAGAAGTTCCCCCTGTTCCGTGAGTTCCTTGTTCGATTGATTCAACTCCCTGGTTTTCCGGCGCACCTGACGGTTTAACAGGACATTCCAGATGATGAAACCAAGAAAGGCAAGCGCTGCTATGGAACCGTATTTCATGGCAATTTTCAGGTGAAGGTTCGGATCTTCCAGCGCACCAAACCATTTTTTGTAAATACTGTCATACTCTCCTGAGCTTTTGATGATGCTCAACCCCTGATTAAGTCGCTCCAACAGCAGTTGATTGTCATTCTTGACGGCAAAGCTGAAAGGACGGGTATAACGATTGATAAGAAAAGACGATTCAATATTTAATAGATGCAGTTTTTTTAACGTTAGGATACCGACCAGTTTTGGCATGATGGCAGCGTCTCCCTTGCCTTCGGAAAGCTGTTTCAAAGCCTCGGGCAGCGAGTTTACCAGATTAAGGATCATGGTTTTTGATAAACCGCTGGAGAGAAGATAACTGTGGGCAATATCCTGGTTCATCAGAATAACTGTTTTGCCTGACAGGTCATTCAGTGAACGGATGCCGGTGGTTCCTTTTTTTAAAAAGATCGCATCATAGGCAATGGTATGGGGCACGGAAAAATCAAATATTTTATCCCGTTCAGGGGAATATGCCATCATCGGAAGCAGATCAATGCTTCCGTCTTTCAGCTCTTTCATGGCTTGATCCCATTTGTCCACGTGAATATTCAGCTCAAGATCCATGGCTCTGGTGACGGCTCTGGCGATTTCCACACTGAAGCCATCCGGCTTACCCTTGTCATTCATAAAGGTGTAGGGGTGGTAGTTGTTGACGATGATGGTTTTCACTTTGACGAAAGAATCCTTGGCCTGAACGTTCAGTGAGATAGCTGAAAGAGACAGAACCAACATCAGGAATAATCCGTATTTTATTAACAGCATCATCTTGGTGTTCCTCATCTTTGCGCTCCTCATTTTTAGGCACCTTTAAGGTGAACTGAAAAAAGAGTATGATAAATAGGGAAATATCCAGGCGAAACGCTACTCATGAAGACCTCAAATAAAAATTTAATATTTTAGGCAAGTTCATAAAAAAAGGGTACAGCAAAAAACATTCCAATGCAAAAAAAAATCACCAGTCAGATTGGAATTCAATTCCTCGTGAGCATTTATGGTATAAAAACTCACGAGTCAAATTCGATAATTTACCGAGCGCTTCTTCCATTAGTCCGGGCTTTTGAAAATTCTTCCGGGCACAATATGTTGTATCTATATTATTTTTCTTCCCAGATTCAGAATTCCATTATATAGCCAAAAATCAAATCAAATTTTAAAATTTCCCAGGAAGCTATATTGGAGATAATCACTCCCAGCCTGAAAACGCAATACTAAATTTTATACATACATTGGTGGAGCGAATATGTATAGAATTTTATCTTTCATCTATAGCCAAAACAGTGATTATAAGAACTCATTCGAGCATGAGAAACAAAAGCAAATATTGTCTGATATTTTAGAGATGATAGATTAAATTTATTGGACTAAACCTGAAGAAAAAAGGGGGGGGGCAAACCACGCATTCTCATACGCTATGGGGATTGTATTTAAGTCCCTGATAATAAAGGTGTTCCACTGTTTCACGATGCTAAGAACAAGGCTGACAAAAATAGCACTCATGATGACTTAATATCACAGTTCAGCTAAAAGAAGAAACCTTTAATATAGTCACAAAATCAAAAGTATGGATCAGAGGTTGTCCCACCCCACCGCGTAGCGGTTTAGTTCTATATCCTATAAAAATGAATGGGTGATTTTGTTAAAATGTTTTTTTGTATATTATAGAGTTTAATTTTCGGATAAGAGTCTTTTGAACAACTTTCGATTATATAATTGAATAATACATTTCATCGGCAGGTGTATTAATCGATATACTCTAAAAAGAATCAATAACTACGGCATTTAAATATTCGACTACACAAATTCAATCCAAGTAGGCGGTTTGTATTCATTTGGGAACCTTCGATCTTGCAATTTTCATTAATCCACCAACTGTTTGCTTAAATTTTTTGGTAGTAAAAATTTCATTGATTAATTTCAATAAAAATTCTTCATTATCAGCATTTACAGTACTTTTCATCCACGAAGGTTTGTTATTGCCCATCTCTTCAGAAATTTCGGATTCAATATTTAGAATAACTGGATACAAAGAGACATCATATCCAAAAGAGAAAATTTTGAAAGAATATCCATCTAAAAATTTGCTTGTTAATAAAAGTTCAAATTGAAATGTAGTTTTCAAACCGCTTGTTATTTTATCGAAATCATTTAAATCGTAAATACCTAACGTTGCTAAACCTTGCGTAATTTTATCGAAATCTTTGATTGCATTCAGTATTGTTTGTTCTGGAAAATTGGCTTTTGGCTCTTCAAATCCGTTCTTAAAAATACTCATGATAGTTTCCTTATTAATATTCGATTTCACACATTAAGGGTAAATGATCAGATAAATTTGGTGATTGATTGGCATTTAGATAATTATAGTTTTTGGTTCCTTTAATCAACATAAGTGCTTCAAACTTAAACTTATCAATCAGTGTTGGCCGAATAAGGACCTGATCCAAAAAATGCCATGATACAACATCTTCACCTAATCTATTGTAGCGGTGACTCCCGGGTCTATCTTTGTAAGATGAATACAATGTCCACATTGGATTATAGAACAATCGATTACTTTCACCAGACCTTGTTACCATCTCCCTCCTGCTACAAGCTATTCCATTGGTTGCACCCATTCCTGAAAAAGAGACCATTGGCTTTTCAAAAGGGTCTACATTGAAATCTCCCATGACCATACTATCATTAATAGCATGTTTTTTTTCTTCAATGAATATTTGATTCCGAAGTATTTCAGAAGCCCGTCTTAATTCATCTGGATGGTGATGAAATTTTGATGGAAAATGAACAAAGCCAATGATTAATTTTTGATTGTCTCTACAAATTTTAATTAATGAATAGTACTTGTGCTGATTTAGTAATGATATTTTTTCAACTTGACCAGTAACAATAAGCTTAACCCTTTCACACCCAGGTGTAGGATATCTATAGTATTCAATGTTATATTTCTCAAATAGAAGCTTGGTCACTTGATCAAGGGTCTCATCAGTTATTTCTGAAAATGTACAAATATCACATTTTGATTCAATAATTAGCTCGGCCACCTCTTTTACCAATGGCCTATTTTTCATATTCCAAAATAGAAACTTCATAAATTAATGCCATTTTTAAAAATTTTTACATATTAAATTGAAATTATAAAAGGCTATATTTTTCTCATTTTTGAATAATATTCGCTCTAAAAAATTTAAAACCATTATACGTAACTCAGTATCAATATATATTGTGGCTGTAAATAGATATTCAACTATATTTGAAATGTTATAGTCAAATGAACCTATCTTCCTTTATGGTATATTGGAGAGTAACAGGAATATTCAAAATCAATATCCGGGGATTTCGGAAAATTGTGATCTATATATTACACCAGTTTAATCTGATTAACGGCATGCTCACTGGTTGCTTTGAAGTGTAGCGGAGAAGAAACGTGTTGTTGATGCTGGCGCTGCGCGCCAGCATCAACCGCCCGGATGACTGTATAGGCAATGCAGCGCAGCTCAACAATCCGGATCGAACAGGCAGCTTCCAGCTGCTGGTCATCCGGGCGGTTATACACTATATCCGCATATTGCTTACAGGCCCATAGATTTTGCTATGTCTGCCTGTGTATTCAAATATTGCTTAAAGTGCAGTGAGGTCTTTTCCGGTGTCATAAAATCAACCACAAGCTCTTGGGCTGAATATTTAGCACCAACTTCTTTTAAGAAAAGTTTTGAAATTTCTTTCATAGCATTTTTTGATGATTCATCAATATTTTCTAAATCATCAATTATTTCAATAAGAGTTTGTGAAATAGTTTCTAAAATTGTATTTTTATTGTCCATTATGTATTCTTTTCAACAAGCATTCAAAATTTTAAAGGTTCCGAGTATCTTTCATACTTTAATGATATCCGACCTGAAACGTTTACAACGTTTAGTCAGCAATTCAGTATCAAGATCAATTATTTTTGTAAAGACATATTCAATTATATTGGAAAACAGCATGGTCGATTAAATCAAGCCCCCCATTCAACATAATTACCAATAGTTCCGAGTTTTCCGAGTCAAAGCCTGATACAATATCGTGTGGTTGAAAGAAATTTCATTCATCACACAGACAATCAATTTTTAAATATAAAGAGTTATTTTTAGGTTGAATTAAAAATTTTAAATTTCTGATATTTCTTGCAATCCCTGTAGTGTTTTAAATTTGAATAATTGAAAATTTGCCATATATGCTCCTTGACTTCGGGCCTATCCTTTCCTGAATACCTTTCCCATGGCAGAGAATTTGGAAAATATCACATCATATTTTTTCTTACCAGCTTCAAAAGAAAATAAAAATTCAGCTACCCTTGTCAAAGGATTTATAGAAATTTTAGGACCCAGACCCATGATTGGTGAGCACAATGCCGGAAAATATCAATACCAGGCTGAAAAGATGAATCATACCAATGACCTCACCCAGAAACAGATAGCTTAAAAATCCACTGAACAGCGGAAGAGTATAATAAACCATTCCTGCCCTTGATGGCCCAAGGGAGACAATGGCCTTATTCCACAGGACAAAGGCACATAAAGAGGCAAAGATACCGACATAGAGGATAGCGGGAATAGTGGTCTGGTTTAAAAAATCGCCCTGGACACTGGTCTGTTCCCAAATAAAAAATGGCAATAAAAATACAAGTCCCATTACAAAACAAGTAAATTGCAGCGTATTCACACTTATGCCTGAAGGTTTTCGTTTTAACAAAAGACTATAAACGGCAAACAAAATGGAAGCTGCCAGCATCCATAGGTCTCCCACTGCAAAGGAAATACCCAGCAAGACAGAAACAGACCCTTTGGTAATCAGAAACAGGACACCAATGAGCACCAATAAAATACCCATGCCTTTTTTAATGGAAAGGGTTTCCCTAAACAGGATTCTGGAAAAAAGCAGAATAAAAATGGGAAAGGTAATGGCAATAAGAGACAGGTTCATGGCTGTGGTGGTATGGCCGGCAATATAAATAAAGGTATTAAAACAGGTAATCCCTATGAAAGAGGTGACACCAAAATAAACCAGGTATTGTTGAATAAGATGCCGTTCCTGCATCAGGCCCTTGATAGCAAAAGGGGCAAAGACCAGGACCGCAGTCATCCATCGGAAAAAGGCCAGGGTAACAGGAGGAATATGATCACTTAAACCTCTGGCCAAAATAAAATTTCCAGACCAGATAGCCGTTGCTCCCAGGGCAAACAGATATCCGGCTGCAATGGACTGCTCATGGGATTTTTCGGCCATAGTTTTCCTCCATTTTAAAGATTTTATCCTTTATGCAAAATTTTTACTCTAAAAAACAGGTACAGTTCCAAGGAAAAAAAGGAGTACAGAAAAATCATATCTTGATAATTTTGTGATTTGACAATTATGTACACCTATTATATTTCATCAAATATACTTTATCCCATATACTTTAACCTATATACTTTAACCTAGGCAGATGCTGCAAAGAAAAACTAATAAAAAAACCATTCAGGGCAAATGAATTTATCCTTGAGTGATTTTTCCTGGAAGAAAAAATCCTGTTTAAAGGATTATTAACCAAGATAATTAATAAGGACCGCAAATTTTATAACTTGAACGAAATTGCTTGTTTTTTGCCCCATCTACTGCGTTGCACCAAAGGCCTAATACGTATAGTATTAAACATTTGATGCGCCTTGTAGATGAACC
>JAQICW010000253.1 GCA_027858355.1 Desulfobacula sp. | reverse complement strand
TTAATAACATATTGCAACCCGTCTTTGACAATGGAGCCGTTCTCCACGCGGATGGTCAATTCCACGTCTACTACTTTTTTTGCCGTTGTGAGAATTTTCAAATTATCCTCCTGTTTATTGGTTTTTTATATTTATCAGTTTTTTTGTTTTGATCTTTTTTTGTGTAAATTGTTACCTTGATTTTATCTTCTCTTGATGCGCTTTTCACCGCAGACTATTATTAATTCATTTTCCTCAGCAGGAAAGGCAAGCGTCATATTAAGGGCCTGCCCCATTTCTGCGGCAAGGGCAGTGGGTCTTGAGTTAGAGATCATCATCGGCAGATGCGCCCTGGCAGCTTTTTGAACCAGTTCATAACTGATTCTTGAAGACAGAACCAGAATTCTGGCGCAAGACAGGAGCCCGTCCATAAAGATTTTTCCGATTGCCTTGTCAAGCGCATTATGCCGACCCACATCCTCAGAAAAAGAGATCGCTTGAAGCTGGTCGTCAAATATGATTGCAGCGTGTGATCCACGGGTTCTCTGATAGTATTTCTGGTTTTTGGAAAGCTTACCAATGCAATCAAAAACGTGATTAATTTCAACCTGAAAACCGTTTTCCGCTGGTGTTAATATTTGATTGAGTTCCTTCATCATCTCTTTACCACAAATACCGCAACTGGTCTGGCTGACAAAACCCCGCCTTTTAAGAAGATGGGGAATTTTTTCACGGCGCTCGGGTTTGAGCCAGATATCAATAATATTGGGGTCCAGATCTTTATCGTATCCAATGGTCTCGAAATCATCCGGAGCATCCGCAATCCCTTCCCCCAGACAGAATCCAGCCGCGTGAAATACCTCTTCCCCGGGTGTTCTCATTACCACTGAATAGGGCTTATCATCAATACGAATCAAAAAGGGTTCCTCTCCTATCAATTCCAGATTAATTGTCTGATCAGGATAATTTGTTGGGCCTTCCTCAGTTTGACACCGAAGCGCTTTATAAAATTTAGTATTCTTTCCTGCACTCACTTTTTCATATTCCTGTTGTCAAACCGTTTGAAGGAAAATTCTAAACTTTTGCAAGTTTTACAGCACAAACCTTGAGTTCTGCAATTTTAGCAATGGGATCATATGCCGGATTGGTCAACTTATTGACCCGGGCCTCTTCAAAATGGAAAGGCATAAAGACAACGCCCTTTTCCACCCGGTCTGTGATTGTAATCCGTGCTTCAATTTCTCCTCTTCTGGAAGCCATTTTTATTTTATGGCCGTCACTGATATCAAGTGCCCTGGCATCCTCAGGATGAATTTCAAGAAATCCTTCAAGGACTTCTTTATCAAGAGACTTGGAATTTCTGGTCATGGTACCCGTATGATAATGAGCATATACGCGTCCTGTGGTCATCCAGAACGGATATTCATCATCCACCACTTCTGCCGGCGGTTTATATTCAATGGCGTGGAAAAGCCCCTTTCCCCGTTCGAACTTCCCATCCTTGTGAAGGAATGGTGTTCCAGGATGTTCAAGGGACGGACAGGGCCATTGAATTCCAGGTCCCTCAAGCCGTTCATAGGTGATCCCTGCGTAGGAAGGGGTAAGATCTGCAATCTCTTTGAATATGGCTTCAGGAGAATCATAGTCCATTTCAAACCCGACACGGTTGGAGATATCCATAATAATCTGCCAGTCCTGCCGTGAGTCGCCAACAGGATCAATGGCTTTTCTCACACGCGACACCCGTCTTTCTGTATTGACAAAGGTGCCATCCTTTTCTGCAAAGGAAACCCCTGGCAGTACCACATGGGCAAGCTTAGCCGTGGGTGTGAGAAAAATATCCTGGACAATGAGGAGTTCGAGGCTTTCAAGGGCTTTTACCACATTATTTGCATCCGGGTCCGACACCACAGGGTTTTCACCCATGATCCAGAGCGCTTTAACCTCATCTGTTTCAATACCATGCATCATCTCAGGAAGGGTCAGGCCTATTTTGGTTGGCAGTGTGTCCTTTCCCCAGGCCTGGGCAAATTTTTTGTTGGCAGGGCCTATGGTTACGGGCTGGTAGCCTGTGTAAACATTGGGAAGACCGCCCATGTCGCAGGCACCCTGCACATTATTCTGGCCTCTGAGAGGATTCACCCCCGTTCCGACCCTTCCGATATTTCCTGTCAGCATGGATAAATTGGCAAGAGATTTTACATTATTGACCCCGTTGGTATGCTGGGTAATACCCATGCAGTAAACAATAGAGGCTTTTTCAGCTTTGCCGTATACTTCAGCAAGGGCTTTGATATCTTCTATGGATACGCCCGTAATCTGTGAGGCTTCTTCAATACTGACGGTATCCATCAGTTTTTTAAAGGTCTCAAATTCCTCTGTGTTGTTTTCAATAAATGCCTTGTCTTCAAATCCTTGATCAAGAATCACCTTCATTATCCCGTTCAGCAGGGCCGCATCCGTTCCAGGTTTATGACGGACATAGAGACTGGCAAGACCGGCAATCTGATTTTTCCTGGGATCTGCCACAAGCACTTTTGCCCCTTTTTCAATGGCCCTGAAAATCCGTGTGGCCACCAGGGGATGGGAAGTTGTTGTGTTGGACCCGATAATGAAAATTGCATCTGATTCTTCAAGTTCAGATATTGCGTTTGTCATTGAACCATTGCCAAAAGATGCGGCAAGACCTGCCACAGTAGAGGAATGTCACAGCCTTGCGCAATGGTCAATATTGTTTGTCCCAATGGCTGCTCTTGCAAATTTCTGCATGAGATAATTTTCCTCGTTGGTCACTTTGGCAGAGGTAAAAAATCCCACTGAATCCGGACCATTGGCTTGTTTTATCTCTTTGAGTTTTGATGCGGCAAAATCAAGGGCTTCATCCCAGGAAACCTCTGTGAGTTCCCCGTTTTTTCTCAGCAAGGGTTTTTTTAATCTTTTTTCGGATTGAACAAACTGATGGCCGTTCCATCCCTTGATGCAGAGCCTGCCTTCATTTACCGGAAAGGTCTTGCAGGGGATTGTGCCCGTCAGCCTGCCGTCAAGGGACTCAAGAAAAAGGTTGCATCCACATCCGCAATAGGTGCAGGTTGTAAGTGTATTCCTGTATTCCATTCTCTTTCCTCTTTATAATACCTTTTTACTTTTCAGGCGCAGGAGCCAATAAGCTTAAAGGTGATTTTTCATTTTTATTAATCCCGGATGTATATCCGAATTCAGTATTCATAATCCCAGCTGTTTTTTTGTATAAAAGCCTTAAGGGAATATCCGAAGGACAGGCTTCATCACACAGGCCGCAGTCAATACACCGGTCTGCCATATGCATGGCCCTTGTCAGATGGAATATCGGGATATCAACGGGGAGACTGCCTTTTGATACCAGGTCCTCGCATTCAAGGGTGCATTCCCTGCAAAAACACATGGGGCAGATATCCCTGCATCCATAGCACTTGACACATTTTAAAAATTGGTCTTTCCAGAAGGAAAATCGTTTTGAAAGATCCATACGTTCAACATCCTGCAGATGCTTTTGCAAAACGCCTTCTGATTTTTCTCCTGCCACTATTTCATCGGGATAGGGTTTTTTGCATTCACATTGGAGGGCAAGAGATTGAGGGCAGGATATCCCGATGGGAACGACCTTATCCTGTTCAAGCTGATTCAGCCGAAAAAGGGTATAAAGCCCTCTTTCATCACACCCGCGAACCAGGACTCCAAAAATATCATCCGGATATTGTCTTGCAATGGTGATCAAAACTTTGTTCAAAGGATATCTCGCATCCCCGGATGTTTGTCTGTCACCAAGGCTGAGCTTTTCAAGGTCATCCCCTTTCTGGAACAGACAGGGAGTCACATGACCGTTGGCATGGGCCAGGGCAATAACCCCTTTTACAGATCCGGTTGAAAGCAGTTCGTTTATTCGTTGTTTTACTCGATCAATCATAAAAACACCTTCATGCTAAGCAACTATTTGGGTACGTTCTTTTTTCAATGGTGATGGTCCAAGTTTTTTTAGAACACCAATAAAATCGTTGATTTCCTCAACAAACTCAGGGGCCTCAGCTGATGATATCCATCTTGCCCTAAGTCTTTCTTTTTCAATACCACAGAAATCCAGCATCTGGGAAAGAAGTGTTACCCGTTTTTCAGTAGAATAATTACCATACAGGTAATTGCATTCACCTAAATGTCAGCCACCCACAAAAACACCGTCAACTCCTTGTTGAAAGGAACGTAACACATGATGAGGAGACACGCTCCCGGAACACATGACCCGGACAATACGAATATTTTCCGGGTACTGCATACGACTGACCCCAGCCAGGTCAGCAGCGGCATACGCTCACCAGGTACACAGAAAACAGATGATATGGGGTTCAAAATTCTTGTCGTCCATTGACTTCTTTCCTTATATAAATGTAAACGGTTTCATAATTGTTCTAATTTATAGTTATTCCAGTTTATATTTGTCCCAATTTATAGTTGTAATAGGGGGTCAGGCCGCCCCGATCTGAGCCAGGAGCTGCCCTGAGTCAAACCCTCTAAGCTGGGCACTGTGGGATGGACAGGTAGCTGCACAATTCCCGCACCCTTTGCACAGGATTCCATTGACCTCACAGATTCTTTTTCCCCTGTTATAGGTAATCGCGTCATAGGGACACATGGTCAGACAGGACAGGCAGCCCACACAGGTATCTTTGTTGATCTTGCTGATGGAACCTGAGGTAAGCACCGTATCTTTTGACAGAAGTGTCAAGACCCGACCGGCCGCACCATATGCCTGGTTAATGGTTTCCGGTATATGCTTGGGATAATGGGCTGTCCCGCAAAGAAAAACACCATCCGTTGCAAATTCAACGGGTTTTAATTTAACATGGGCTTCTTTAAAAAACTCATCCGGACTCAGACTTACCTTGAAAAGGCTGGCAATTTCACTGGTTGATTCCGTGGGAATAACCGCAGCCGCCAGAGAAAGTACATCAGCATCCAGTTCAAGCCGCTGGCCTAAAATCGGATCGGCAACTATGACCCTGATAATGTTTTTACCACCTTCTTTAACCGCTTCAACCTGGGGCTTGTCTTCGGGAGTATATCGAATAAACTGCACCCCTTTTTCCGATGCTTCCCTGTAAGAGTCTTCTCTGAATCCATAGGTTCTTATATCCCTGAAAAGGATATATATCCTCATTTGGGGATTCTTCTCTTTGAGCTTTAATGCATTTTTTACGGCATGACCGCAACACACTCTGGAACAATAATTTCTATCTTCGTTTCTGCAGCCCACACATTGTATCATTACAAGGCTTTCGGCATTAATGACGGTTTGGTTTTCTTTAGCGATCTCTTCTCCCAGCTCAAGATGTGTGAAGACAGATTCGTTTTCCCCATACAGGTATTCAGCAGGTTTATACTCCTGTGCACCGATGGCAAGGACGGATGCACCATGTTTTATCTCTTTTATCCTTCCCTCGGTTACAAGGGTGGTGATAAAATTGCCCAGATAGCCTGTAACACTTTTAATAGTGGCTTCATGGGATACATGGATTAACGGGTTTTTATAGACCTGACGGATCAGGTTATCCAGATATGTCTGAACATCCAGGCCTTCCAGGGTCGAATGAAGTCTTCTGGCCATTCCGCCTAAATCTTTGCTCTTTTCCACGATATGAACTTCATGGCCCTGGTTTGCAATGGAAAGCGCACAGGTCATGCCGGCAATACCACCGCCAACCACCAGGGCTGCATTATTGACTCGCAGACCATATTCCCTTAACGGTTCCAAAAGACTTGCACGGGCTACGGACATCCGGACGATATCATGTGCCTTTTGGGTGGCTTCATCCTTTTGCCTGGCATGAACCCAGGAGCAATGTTCCCGAATATTGGCCATGTCCAGATAATATTGATTCAGGCCTGCTTCCCTTAAGGTATCCCGGAACAAGGGTTCAAGAGTTCGGGGAGAACAGGCTGCGATAACCACACGGTTAAGGCCTTTTTCTTTGGCAAGATCCGTGATTTCCCTGGCAGAATTGGTTGCGCATGAAAATATCTGCTCTTTTGCATAAACCACATTGGGCAGGGTTAAAGCATAATCAACCGTTGACGGCACATTGACAACACTTGAGATATTTGCCCCGCAATGACAGACAAAAACGCCTATCCTTGGTTCTTCATGGGAAACATCCCTTTCTTCAGGGTAAACTCTTTCCCTGGCCAGCTTGCCCCTTCTGTAGTCAAGCAATTCACCAACCTGGGTGCCGGCACCGCTGGCAGTAAAGACGGATTCAGGGACATCTGTGGGGCCCAGGAATGCGCCGGAGACAAAAATTCCAGGTCTATTGGTTTTAACTGGATTGGAAGAAGCTGATTTATTGAATCCATGTGAATTCAAATCGATTCCAAATTTTTCAGAAATCTCTTTGTAAGCCGCTGGTGGATTCAATCCAACGGATAATACCACCATATCAAATTCTTCTCTTTTGACACCATCATCAGTCGTTGCATATCTGACAACCACATTACGGCTTTCAGGGATCTCTTTTTCAATGGATGCATAGCTTCTGATAAATTCAACCCCGGGCCGTTGCTCTGCTCTTTGAAAGTATCGCTCAAAATCCTTGCCAAAGGATCGAATATCATTATGAAATATGGTGCACTGGACATCTTCGTAATGGTGTTTGGTTAAAATGACCTGTTTC
>JAQICW010000243.1 GCA_027858355.1 Desulfobacula sp. | reverse complement strand
TTTATTGCAATGGGTTTTGGTATCGTCAATACTACCCTTATGGCCATCTTTGAAAGAATGAGGGAGTTTGGTTTAATGAAGGCCCTTGGAATGAGACCCTTCCAGATCATTAAAGGGGTTGTGACAGAGACTTTTTTCCTTTTGGTTCTGGGGATATTAACAGGAAATATACTGGGGTTTTTAAGTGTTTTTGCCATTGCAAGAAATGGGATTGATTTATCAGCTCTGGCAGCAGGTGTACAAATGTGGGGAATCCCAAGAATCCTGTATCCGGAAATCTGGGCTCAGGATGTTGTTGTGGCAGGACTTGTGGTGCTTTTATTAGGTATTTTAGTCAGCTTGTATCCGGCTTTTAAGGCTGCCAGGGTTACACCTACCCAGGCCATGACAAAAAATTAGATGCGCCAAATTAGACGCCCTGGAAATAAAAAGCAGATAAGATCAATTTACATGGGGTATGATGTATGATATAGTGAAATATGTCAATGGCTATTATACCTGCTATTATACCTGCTATTAGAAGTAATGATTATAGCTTTATTTTGATGTTTGAATTCTTAATCCATAAAAGGAGGATAAATAAATGCGTAAAATTTTAGCTATATCTATTTTTTTTGGAATTCTGACCTTATCAGTATGCCCCGCGGGCGCAGAAATACCTATCGGAATGGTTGGCCCCTTTACCGGAATTATGGAATGGTACGGCGAGCAGATGGAAATGGGTGTCCAGGAAGCATTGAATGATCTGAACGCCAGGGGTGGTGTTCTGGGTGAATCTGTAAAGTTAATAAAAGTGGATGATGCATGCGATACTGAACAGGCTGTGGCGGCTGCCAAAAGAATAGTGGATTCAAAGGCAACCATGGTGGTTGGCCACCTGTGTTCCAACACATCTATTGTGGCCGCTCCCATCTACACTGCCAATAATATTTTAATGATATCACCTGCGTCAACGGCCACCAAACTTACCGAGGAAGGCAGGAAAAATGTGTTTAGGGTTATTGGAAGGGATGACCAGCAGGGAGGAGTGGCTGCTAAATATTTAGCCGAGCATTGGAAGGATAAGAACATTGGTATTCTTCATGACAATCTTGTCTATGGGAAAAATTTAGCCATCGAGGTAAAAAAACATCGGAACGAACGAGGCGTTATGGAAAAATATTATGGATTTTATGACCCTTTACAGCATGATTATTCTAAAATTATAAAATCCTTGCAAGATGCCCGTGTCGATGTTGTTTTTGTCGGTGGATATATTGAGGGTATCAGCAGTCTGCTGGAGCAGGCACATAATCAGAATCTGAAATTTCAGTTAATTTCGGGTGATTCACTTGCATCTGAGTCGTTCTGGTTGATTTCCGGTGACCTTGCACAGGGAGCACGGTTTACCTTTACCCCTGATCCCCGTACTAATCCCGCAGCTATTTCTGTGGTAAAAAAAATCAGAGACAGGGGATTCGAGCCCGAAGGGTTTACCTTACATTCTTATGCAACTGTTCAGGTCTGGGCTCAGGCGGTTGAAAAAGCAGGATCTTTAGAGCTTGATAAGGTAACTGATGCCATGTACCAAACAGTTTTTGATACTGTTCTCGGGAAATTCAGCTTTGATTCCAAAGGAGATGTAACTGGTATTCCCAGTTGGGCCTGGTATGAATGGAACAATAAACAATACAAATTAGTGCCATGATCGATATGAATAATTTTGGACATAAAAAAAAATTCTATGGCTAAACAATTTGGATTGAAACAACGTCTTTTACTTTCATTTTTTGGGATCAGTGCATTCGCTGTAATAGCTGCGGGCACTGCCATTTATTCATTTGTTACCGTAAATAAGGTTATTGACAGGATTACAAATCAACAGGTTCCTTCAGCCCTGACCTCCTTAAAACTCTCAAACCAGGCTGAACGGTTACTTTTGTCCGCTCCCCTGCTTCTCGAATCTGATAATGTGCTGCAGCAAAAAAAAATTTCCAGGGAGATTTCAAAGAAAGTCGAAATTCTTGATGGTCTGTTAAATGATTTGAAGCTTAACAACAGTGGCTCAGAGGCAATTGTCGAGCTGGAAAATTTTGTTAAACAATTGCTGGATAATTTTACAAAGCTTGATGCTCTGGTTGGTGAAAAAATTTTAGCTAAAGACCGAAAGACGGAGTTGCTTATAGAGTTGTCTATCAAAAATAAAAAAATCGGTCGATATCTTACCCCGGGAATCAGGACACTCCGCAATACCCTTGAAATCAAAGGGGAAAAGGGAAATCAGGCGCAAGGGATATTAACTCTGAACGCTTCTATCAGTGCCGTCGCTCCACAGGTCTCAGCACAACTTGCCAACGTGTCCGTATATAAAGATTTTTTAGATATTGCAGAGAGCCCCAGTATTGCAGACATTAATCTTAAATTATTGAATTTGAGGCGGACATTTGGTTCACTTAAACGATCTGTTAATTATATCAATGAACGATTCAGGAAGCGTTTAATTCCACAAATTCTGGCTCTTGAGTCCTATATAGACGGTCCGAAAAATATTAGTGGAGCCCGGAAGGCAGAACTTGCTATTTTCATAAAAAGTCAAATTCTTATTGAAAAAAACGCCAGGCTTTCCAGACAACTGGCCGAAGCAGTTGATCATCTGGTAGAAGGCACCACAAAGGCTATTGATGAGGGGACTGGTGAAGCCCATCGTGTTCAGGGTATTAGCATAAAAATCCTTTACAGTGTTGTATCGTTGAGTTTGCTTTGTTCAATCTTGATTATCTGGCTCTATGTGCAGCGTAATCTGATCTCTCGTTTGAGCGCATTGAGCAAAAGCATGCTTTCCATTGCAGACGGCGACCTTTTTGTGGAACTGCCGGAAGGCGGTAAGGATGAAATCGGTCAGATGACCAGGGCGTTAACTGTATTTCAAGAGACAGCTATAGAGGTAAAAGAGACCAATTTGCGTGAAATCAAGGAAGCGTACGCAATAGCAGAGAAAGCAAATAAGTCCAAAAGTGAATTCCTTGCAAATATGAGCCATGAAATACGTACACCCATGAATGCAATTATTGGCTTTAGTCTTCTTGCCTTAAAAACAGAACTTTCAAAACAACAGTGCGACTATTTGACAAAAATTAATCTTTCTTCTCAAAACCTGCTCAGAATCATCAACGATATTTTGGATTTTTCAAAAATTGAGGCCGGCAAACTAACCATGGAACAGGCGCCTTTTTCACTGGATAAAGTTCTGGACGATTTATCAAGCCTAATTATTGCACGGGCAGAAGCCAAAGGTACGGAAATAATTATTTCATGCCCGCAAAATGTCTCAAAAAATCTTATTGGAGATTCTTTAAGGCTCGGCCAGGTTCTGCTTAACCTTGCAGGTAATTCCATTAAATTTACTCAAGGTGGTGAAATTGTTGTTTCGATTGCCCAACTGGAGAAAACTGATGATTCAGTTATACTAGAATTCTCGGTAAGAGATACCGGTATTGGTATGAATAAAGAGCAGATTGGCAAACTCTTCCAGTCTTTTTCCCAGGTCGACACCTCAACAACACGGAAATATGGTGGTACAGGTCTGGGACTTATCATTTCAAAACAACTTGTTGGAATGATGGGTGGTGAAATCAGAGTTGAAAGCGAGCCCGGTACAGGCAGTAAATTTTATTTTACAGCTAAACTCAATCTGGATCATGAGCACAGGATCAAGACTATCCTGACCGATAAAGAGCTTCGCGGTAAACGCATACTTGTGGTTGATGACAATGAAACAGCCCGGCAAATAATGTCTGACATCCTGGAGGCCTTTCTTTTTCATGTAGTTTCTGTCCCTTCAGGAGAGGCTGCTTTGGAAGAACTGAAAAGAGTAAACCAGGACGATAGCTGTCCTGCCTATGATATTATGTTGATAGATTGGAAAATGTCGGGTCTCGACGGGATTGAGACATCCCGGTTAGTCAAAGAACAGGAAATGCTGAGCAACCCTCTCGTCATTATTATGGTTACCGGGTTTGACGAAACTGAAGCCAAAAAAGAGGCTGGCGATCATTTAATTGACGGCTTGATTCGCAAACCAATAAACCCTTCAGATTTATTTAATACAGTTGCAAATGCTCTTGGCAGCAAGGTAATTATTGATGAAATTGAGAAGAAACAGACCAGCAGAATTGAACAAGAATTGAATTTAGATGGCATCAATGTACTTTTAGCAGAAGATAATGAAATCAATCAACAAGTCGCCCGGGAGTTACTCGAAGGCCAGGGTGTTACCGTAACCATCGTAGATAATGGGCAAAAAGCAGTGCAACTTGTAAAGGACGGCAAGAATACATTTGATCTCATCCTGATGGACATCCAGATGCCTGTGATGGACGGTTACGAGGCGACTGCCGAAATTAGAAAAGAATATGACAGGAACATATTACCCATTGTAGCAATGACAGCACACGCTCTGGCGGGTGAAAAAGAAAAATCTCTGTCATGGGGCCTGAATGACCATGTTACAAAACCGATTGATCCAGATGTTCTTTTCTCAACCATAGCTAACTGGGTTAAACCCAAAAGAGAGTTATTAACAGAAACAAAAAAAGAGGAACGAGTTTTACAGTTTCCCCAAAAAGAACATTCCTTTGATCTGCTTCCTGACAGTCTGCCGCCATTTGATTTGGATATTGCTCTGGTTCGTGTTGGAGGAAACAAACGATTGCTTCACAAATTGTTAATCAAATTTTATGAACAATATAATCATTTCATCGCCGACCTTAATGAAATGATTGCAACTGAACAATTTAAAAATGCACAGATTCAGGTCCATACTCTTAAAGGAGCTGCCGGAAATTTAGCAGCTCAAGCTGTGTATGAGGAAGCCCACTTATTGGAAATTGCAATTGGTCACCGAGAGTTATCACAAATTACTGAACGATTGTCAGCATTTGAAGCCCCACTGCTTACAGCGATCAATGCTGCTGCCATTTTGCAGTATGATGAGCAAAACAGCAGAGATCAAGTTGAACCAACAGGTGAATCGCATAGCCCTTTTGACAAGGTCCTGGTTGCAGCCTTAATTAACGAATTGGAGCAATTACTTGCTAAAAACAACATGAGGGCAAAAAGAAAGTTTCCAGCCCTTGACACCATCCTGGCTGGGCATGGATTGGATGAAGAATTAACATTAATTAGCGCAGCCA